>DBBN01000010.1 GCA_002292215.1 Glaciecola sp. UBA983
AAGAAAAACGTCTCGCGGGGAATACGTGATTATTCTGCTGTTTTGACTGCGCTGTTATTGGGTATTTGTTTACCGCCGTTGGCACCTTGGTGGTTAGTTGTGATTGGCACTTTTTTTTCCATCGCTATCGTCAAACAACTTTACGGTGGATTGGGCTTTAATATGTTCAACCCAGCTATGACAGGCTACGTGGTATTATTAATATCCTTTCCTATCTCCATGTCAGCTTGGCTCCCAGTACAAACTATGGCGCAAACGTCATTTGGATTGTTTGATGCAATAAGTTTGATTTTCACCGGCTTCACCCAAACCGGATATAACTTAGCGCAATTACAATTAGGGATTGATGGCATCACCCAAGCAACCCCGCTAGATGCTGTGCGTACGGGCTTACTTAGCGGAATGACTTACTCTGAAACCTTGAACGCAACTATTTTTAGCTCCGATTGGGGTTGGTCATATGGTTGGAGTAGTGTTGCCCTCGCCTATTTATTCGGTGGTTTGGTGTTATTACAGCAACGTATCATTAATTGGCAAATGCCATTTAGTATGCTGTTTGGCGTGATATTAACCGCAGGATTTTTAAGCATGCTCGCACCCGATCAAACTGGCTCAATTATCTATCATTTGTTTTCTGGGGCTGTCATGTTCGGCGCATTTTTTATCGTGACCGATCCTGTTTCTGGCTCAACAACGGACAAAGGGCGTATTATTTTTGGGCTTCTCATTGGGTTTTGGACAGTTATCATTCGCACCTATGGAGGTTACCCTGATGCGGTCGCTTTTGCTGTAGTGATTATGAATATTGCAGTCCCATTAATTGACTACTACACACAACCTCGTGTTTATGGGCATAAATCATGAATTCTGATTCAATAACTAACACGAAAAAAAACGCATTAATATTAGGTGCATTTGCACTAATCACGACGCTATTAATTGCCATTACCTATCTTGGCACCAAAGACACCATAGCCGAACAACAACAACGCATGCTGTTACGTGTCATTAATGATGTTGTGCCTAGTGGTAGCTTTAGTAACGATATCCAGCATGATTGCGCGGCATTACCGATAGACTCGCAGTTAGGCGATGGCGCGGATTTAAAAGCGTACAGAGGCTTTACAGATATTATTGGAGAACCGTCCAGCACCGTGGTGCAATCACAACTTACCAGTGTGGCTATAGAAACCATTGCGCCTGACGGTTACAGTGGTGATATTCGTTTGATCATAGGGATTTCTGGTCAATATTTACGGACAGTCACAGGAGTTCGCGTGCTCGATCATAAAGAAACCCCAGGGTTGGGTGATAAAATTGATTTACGGATTAATGATTGGATATTAAGTTTTAATCAACAAACCTATGTGCCTGGACGCGAAGATAATTGGGCAGTGAAAAAAGACGGTGGCCAATTTGATGCGTTTACCGGTGCAACTATTACGCCTAGAGCAGTTATCAATGCCGTATTAAACGCTGTGCTCTATGTTCAAGCTCATCAACGTGATATTGCATTAGCACCGAACCAATGCGCATTGATCCAGCAACTGGACATATCCGAGCCACTAGGAGAGGATCATGAGTGAATTTAAAGAACTTACATGGCAAGGATTGTGGAATAACAACCCAGCCTTGGTACAATTATTAGGACTTTGTCCCTTACTTGCGGTGACGACTACAGCGATTAATGGTCTTGGTTTAGGTTTAGCGACATTATTGGTCTTGGTTGGCTCTAACATTACCGTGTCATTGGTGCGTAACTTTGTCCCTAATGAAATCCGTATTCCGATTTTTGTCATGGTTATAGCTGCCTTTGTGACGATCGTACAATTAGTCATGAATGCTTATACCTATGAGCTGTATCTTGCATTGGGAATTTTTATCCCTTTGATAGTCACTAACTGTGCCATTATCGGACGAGCCGAGGCGTATGCCTCCAAAAACCCGGTCAAAGAATCTGCTTATGATGGTTTTATCATGGGTGCGGGATTTGCATTGGTCTTAGTATTTTTAGGTGGAATGCGTGAGTTAATCGGTAGTGGCAGTCTCTTTAGTGGTGCCAATTTGTTACTAGGCGCGTGGGCTGTTGATTTAAAAATCCAGCTGTTTACGCCGGAGCAACCATTTTTATTAGCAATACTTCCTCCCGGTGCGTTTATCGGCATGGGTCTGATTATAGCGCTTAAGAATATTATGGATACGCGCATGGCACGTTGGTTTGCCCCGAAAAAAGAAAAAGTGGTTGCCCGAGCTCGCGTAACGACTGAAGCTAGTTAACTCCGGATTGTCTTATGAATAACGCTAAACGTCGCGAGATCCTAACTCGCTTACGTAACGAAAATCCTCATCCAAAAACAGAGCTCAATTATAGCTCACCATTCGAATTACTTGTCGCAGTCACACTCTCCGCACAAGCTACCGATGTTAGCGTAAATAAAGCCACGGATAAATTATTTCCCGTCGCGAATACACCTGAAGCAATCTATGCCTTAGGCGTTGATGGGCTAAAAAGCTATATCAAAACCATTGGATTATTTAACAGCAAGGCGGAGAATGTTCACAAAGCCTGTAAAATGTTGATTGATTTGCATGGTTCAGTCGTACCAGAAAACCGTGAAGCCTTGGAAGCGTTGCCAGGTGTAGGTCGTAAAACAGCAAATGTAGTATTAAACACCGCGTTTGGCTGGCCGACAATTGCTGTGGACACTCATATTTTTAGAGTGAGTAACCGCACTAAATTAGCCATGGGAAAGACTGTCGAAAAAGTCGAAGAGAAACTTCTTAAGGTGGTTCCTGCTGAGTTTAAGGTAGATGTACATCATTGGCTGATATTACATGGCCGTTATACATGTATTGCGCGCAAGCCTCGCTGCGGCTCGTGCATTATTGAGGATTTATGTGAGTTTAAGGACAAGATTGATGAATGAACAACAACGATAACATCCCCACTTATGGCGCTTTAAACAACTGCACAACGACCCGTCGATTGAATCCTTGCAGGAGTTTTTTATCCGGCGCGATACTTCGTTTTTCACTATATGCCGTTACTTCAATGCGGCTATCATCTATGCCATTTTCGGTAAAAAATGATTTAATTTTATCCGCTCTCGCTTGGGTTATATTTAAACTAGAGGTTTGACCTAACAGCGCATCGGTATGACTATCTACCAATACCAAACTCAACTCATTATCATATTTTAAATATTCTGCTACTTGGTCTAAACGGCCTTGGGCATACGGTGTTAATTTGTGGCTATTGGGCTGAAATGTCAAAATAGTAAACGCAATATCTTCCAAGCTATATGGCAATAACTGTGCAGTGCAATCTACAAAATCTTGATAAGCTGGCATAAAATTCGCGGTATTGAGGCTGACCATCACGGTATCATTTTGATTATACCAGTCTTGATACTGAAACGTTGGCCACAGCCCTTTTTCAAGCTCGGTCAATAACGTCCATGCCATTGCCTTGGGCAATTCGGGTTGAAATTGACGCTGCAACTTCATCTTAGTTAACAGCCTAGTCGGTGTGCCAGGCATCCACTTAGGGGCCATAGAATAGACCGCTGCTTGGGCATAGGTATCAGGCAACATGCGCATTTTCATCCCAAAATGCATATTGAGTTGATTTGACGCGGCTGAACTAAATTGCGCCTCACCAAAGCGATCAATTTGATGAATTAATCTACATTCAAGCCGGTTTGATTGCGGATCTAATGTCCAAGAAGAAGTCTCAACTTTAGCAGCATATTGACGGACAGCCCGATCCGCATAACTGGGGAAAACCACAGTCAGACTTAATAATACCAATACATGTAATGCTCTAATCACAGGCAACCTCTCAAACAACATACTTTATTATCGTCAATTTACGAAAAAGGTTTAATCATCGCGACTAAGCTTTGCTAGAACTTCGTGACAGAAATTGCGATAATAGAGGCTTAGATATTTGAATTAAGGCTACGTGTTGTCTCATCCAGAATTAAAAGATCGATTTCGTAATTACTTTCCTGTCATCATTGATGTTGAAACTGCGGGTTTTAATGCTCAAACCGATGCATTATTAGAAATTGGTGCGGTGACTATCCGTATGGATGAACATGGGATCATGCATCCAGATAAAGAATTTCACTATCATGTGGAACCGTTTGCCGGTGCTAACATTGAACAAGCAGCATTAGATTTTAATGGCATCAAACTCGACTGTGCATTACGTGGTGCCGTAAGTGAAAGTGAAGCGATGAAAGGCTTGTGTAAAGCCATCAGTAAAAGCCAAAAGGCCGTAGAGTGCCAACGTTCAGTTATCGTGGCACACAATGCAAGTTTTGATATGGGCTTTATTAATGCCGCCTTGGCCCGCACGAAAGTAAAACGCCCTCCATTTCATCCGTTTGTCTCGTTTGATACGACGTCTTTGGCTGCGTTAACGCTGGGTCAAACCGTATTAATCAAAGCTTGTGAAGCTGCACAAATTCCGTTTGATCAACAACAAGCGCATGGCGCATTATATGATGCACAGCGTACAGCCGAGTTATTTTGTTTTATGATGAATCGCTACAAAAACTTAGGCGGCTGGCCGTTAGCGCAACCCAGTGACAGTGAAGTCGAGATTGACAGCGAAAATGAAAATATCAATGAGGACGAACGCGAATAACGTCTTAATCATTAACTAAATATGGGCATATTAACAATGCCCATCAACATCACCCAACCTGCGAAAAACACTTTAACCTGATAGGGGTTGAGCCATAACACGATGTATTTAGCGACACTTCCCCCAATAATCGCGCCTATGCCAGCAAAACAAGCAATCGGATAGATAATCATACTGTTGCCGGTAAACACATCGAATAGGCTATGATGTGCATCACGTAACACTAACACATCGAAAAAAGCACCTGAAACAACATCAGAAACAATATAGTATAATACACCGCCCCACACCGACAATGCACTGAGCATAACCGCAACTGCAATACTCAATGTGACACTATAGCGCCGTAAAATTAAATATACCGCAACCAATTCTCCAACGCCCACTGATAACCACGCTGTAATCAGCCCGCCAATATACGCAGTTACCGCTAAAGCAATGCAATCAAATGTGGTGATTTTTTGTGCGTGTTCTTTGGCTTTGAGCCGACTTAATGATGCGAATATAGCGCATGCTAAGAATATAGAAAAAGAACCAAAGACCCAATGTAACGAGTCTTCTGCAGAACTTATCCACGTATGCAACGGACTATATTGCACTGTCCAAATGCCTGCAATAGCATACGGAACAGTAAGCAGTAATAATTTAGGTAGCACCGCCCAAATAGAATGACTATGCGTATTTGCGTATTTAGATTTTAGATAGTGATCACGCCATGCAATACTACCAGCGACCATGCCAAAACACTGAATAGCAAAACTTGTCGCAACAATCTCCGTTGAAGCAAGATTAAGTTGATTAAAAATGGGTACAAAAATCACCCCACCACCGGCACCAGTAGCATTAGCAAATATTGCACCGACGACGCCTAGTAGCACAAAGCGACTCTGCTCGATAAAAACAGTAATAGGTTCAGGTTGCTGTAAAAGCAAACCGATCAAGCTTATTAAGAGTATCAGTAATATGATTAAGCGTTTTTTTATGCGCATGTTGCTTTTTATTCTTGTTATAGTGAATGAAAATTAAATATTTAACGGCTTAATGTATTATTTAAATAACGCGAGCCTTACCAACACAGGCATTATCCCTAACTGAGTTAACAACACAATTAAAAAATATGGTAACGATTAAACAAACACCCCTGTTCACAGTGATTAAGCTATCGCCCAATCAATCGGCTAGCTGGCGAGAAACTAAGATAGTCATTACTATCATGGTGTTGCTTGTCATGAGTATTGCAATAGGCTGGACTATGGCTGGTGCGTGGATCATTTTACCTTTTGCGGGTCTTGAAGTCGGTTTATTTGCCTATTTTATGTACCGCATTTGCCGCCAAGGCTTTGCTCAACAAATAATTACAATAACTGCAGATCAGGTATTAATTGAATCGGGCATACAAAGACGCGAAGTAGCTCGAACTTATCACAGAGAACTTCTCAGCTTTGAAATCAAAGAAACCGAACGCGATTGGCATTTACCTGATATTGTGTTGTGCTTGGATAATTATCGATTAAGTATCGGTGAATTTCTTAATCAGGATGACCGCATATTACTTAAAGGTGCGTTACAAAATTCTGGACTGCCTTTATCCCGCACACACTGGTGGAAAGAGTCTTAGAGTAAATGATGAGGATCACTTAAAATTCACCAAAGAGGAGTTGATTGGGCGGGAGCTCACCTTTTACTAGTTGTTGATAGCGTTGTATCAGTGCATCAACACCAGAAAACTCGTCGATACAATACTGTGCCTCAATACCTTGAACAACCTGTTGCCAAGCATGACCGTATTCGCGCATAAATAGCTCATGCCCCCATAATTTAATGAGTAACTTGATGTGTTCAGGCGCAAAAAACACCTCACCTTTAAGCTTTCCTGCTGGTTTATTTTGTTGAGCTTCGATGTCAGTAATACCAATAAATAAGGTAGTATGGTGTAGATGGTCAAAGATTTCTTGGAGTTGTTGTAACAATGCTTTATTGCCAGCAAAATCTAATACCCAGACTGGGGTTTTGTAGCGCATGTTAGGCACTTGACCGTACTCTAATACTTCATCATAGCAATCGAGGTTTTCGACGAACGCGACATTATCTGAAGACGTTAATCCCACCACATCTATATGCGGCATTTTAGCTAACAACATCGCACAGCCGATAGCCGTTTTACTCGATGCACTGGTAAGCACTATAGTAGACGCTGTTTCCACCGTTTCACTCGCTATATAGTGTGCTAACGCAAACGATGTTAAAAACAACGGCCTAAAGTTCGCTTGCCACACTTCTCTCGCAGGATCATAATTAGGGTCAGATCCACAATATACATAACTATCGTATACCGGTGAATTACTTTTACGGCTAGGTAGAGTATCAATAAAACCTTGTTCATTGAGCTTGTCAGCCTGCAGAATCCAATGAGATGCCATGGGTAAATAACCAAAGATCCGGCGACCAACAGGCACGTCCGAATTGGCCGACTCAACCACATCAGCAAATCCCCATAAAGGCACAATTCCATATGTATCATTCATATCATCCGCGGGGAAAAAACCCCAATACCCGAATGTATTGCCTGTCACCGCATAGGTAATATTGTTCGCTGAAAATCCAAATCGTGCAATTTTGATACGAATTTGTCCAGGTAACAATGGTACCGTTTTCATCTCTACTACCCGGATATCACAGATGTCTTGTTTGTCTACCCAAAGTGCAAACGCGCGATTGCTTTGTGTCATCAGTCAAACTCCATTGTATATATTCAAATAAATGATAGGCAATCAAACTCATACTTATTTTATCTGTCCATGAGTATTGTACACTTAGCCCATATTGTCATTAACTTTACTGGGTATTAAGGAAAACATATGTCCGAGTCGACACCCTCTTTCGATATTATTATTTACGGAGCAACCTCTTTTGTAGGTCAAATAATGCTGGAATACCTTGCAGAATATACAACAAAGCAAGATGCAGAGCCTATCAAATGGGCCATAGCTGGGCGCAGCGAACAAAAACTTCTAGCAGTCAAAGCTCAGAACAATTTACCCCATATTGAGCATATTATCGCTGATGCCAATGATGAAGCAGCCTTAACTAACATGTGTGCACAAACCAAGGTCGTTATTTCAACTGTAGGTCCCTATGCCTTATATGGTGAAACCTTGATCAAAGTCTGCGCCGAATCTGGTACGGATTATTGTGATTTGACCGGTGAACCGCAGTGGATAAAAGCGATGCTAGACAAGTACGAAACGTCTGCCAAAGCCTCTGGCGCACGTATTATCAACAGTGCTGGTTTTGATTCAATCCCATCGGATTTAGGGGTATATGCATTACAACAACATGCTATTGAAACCACCGGCAAACCTGCCTTTCAAATTAAAATGCGCGTACGAAAAATTAAAGGTGGTGCATCTGGCGGTACAATAGCAAGCATGCTGAATGTTGTTGAAGAAGCGAGTAACAACCCTGCTTTACGTAAGCTCCTTGTAAACCCATATGTATTATGTCCTGAAGATCACCCTTTTAAACAACGCCAAACCAATCATAAAAAAGCGCAATTTGAAGAAGATACACAAATGTGGATCATGCCATTTATTATGGCTGCGATTAATGAACGAATTGTGCATCGTACCAATTCATTACTAGGCAACCGTTATGGCGAGTATTTTTTATATGACGAAGCCATGTCTGCAAAAAAAGGCCTGCAAGCTTGGGGGGTTACATTAGGACTTGGTGCATTTATGGTTGGCGCAAGTATTAAGCCTATTCGTAACTTACTAGCAAAGCATGTGTTACCCAAACCAGGTGAAGGCCCCAGCAAACAAGAACAATTATCAGGTATGTTCGATATGCGTTTTTATGCTACGTTGGATAATGGAGAAAAAGCAGAGGTTCAGGTCAAAGGCGACCGCGACCCTGGATATGGTTCAACTGCAAAAATGCTGACTCAAGCCGCGCTTTGTATAGCCAATGATATACCGGATGTTCGAGGTGGATTCTGGACACCAGCCGCAGCATTAAACGATGCATTAACGGCTCGATTAGCACAACATGCTGGTGTGACAATTACATTACAGCCAGCGTAGTTTGGTTATTTGTGCGTAGGGTGTTTATGTTTTTTATCAATTAAAATATCAGCTTGAGTGCGCAATGACTTTTTAGCCCTAATATTGGCAAAAGCATCATTTGCTTTAGCCTTTGGTGCTGCGGGGGAAGACTTAGTTTTAAAAGACAAAATGCTTTTTAATACTGAGTTGTCCTCACCTGCTTGGGCTTTTTCTAATGCTTTTTTGTTATTGACCCATTTATTGGCATAAAAACATAAATTAATGCCGGCAATATACACCGCATACTTGATAATAAACGACCATCCCACCGACACAGGCACACTGCCATCACCTTGAGACAACTGATACTGCGCCCACTGTAAATAATCATCATGGATTAACCCCACAACAAATACACCCACAATGAGCACCACCACCGAGATGATCATGAATTTATAATTACGCCATAATGCCGCAGTCAGAATCAGATTGATGAGTTTGTTCATATTAACCAAACACTCCAATACCTAATACCGCTAAGACAGCCAGAATGCCTTTTTCTTTAATCGCAGAATAAATTTTACGTTCTTCTTCGGCGACAATAATCTCAAGCTCATCTTCAGAGAAATCTTCTAATGCCCTTTCGCACAGCAAAATACGTACTTGTGCGTTTTCAATAGCCTTATCTCTAATGGCTTGATGGGTTTTTTCTTTAATGGTTACAAATGGATTCACGGTTCATTCCTGTGTTGACTAACTCTAGTCTACACAAAAAAATCAAATCTCTCAGTATCTGAATCATCATCATCCTTATGTTCAGGGTGATTATTTTGTTTCAAATTGTATGTTTTTTGATGTATCACCTCATTTATAGGGTGATACGTCTCTTCGGCAAGATCAGGCTCATCTTCGCCTGATTTACGCACAGAAGTGTGCCGCTCGACTTTATTACGCAAATCTCGTGTATACAACGAAGTAGAAGGACGTGGTAAAAATGGCAACATAGCATCGCTCATCAATTATCTCCCTCAATTAAATAAAGTTAGTTATAACTTGCAATTTTTTGTGTAAATTAAGTATAGATAAATGCTCTATCTACGACCCAAATATTATATCGGCAATTAATAATAACTCTTTATTTTAAGTACTTGCCCGTTGCATACCCCGGCATTTTTAGCTAGAATTCGCACATTAAATTATATCCAAAGAAATTAATGAATTTTATCTACGCAAGCCATCACCATTACCATAGTGCATAACCTTTCAGGTTCGTGCTGGAAGGGTGTGTTCCTTCCAGAGGCGTAGATTTTAAAGAATTGACCCCCGGAAGCCACCCTTTCGGGGGTTTTTCGTTTTAAAGGTTGTTAGTTTTATCTATTTTCATAGTTAACGCGAGAGGAAACATCGCATGAGTGATACACGTAGGCTTCGAATTGCTATTCAAAAATCAGGTCGTTTATCTGACGACAGCATCGCACTATTAAAAGCGATTGGCGTAAAACTACAGATCCGTGATCGTCTATTAATTGCTCACTCAACCAACGAACCGATTGATTTATTGCGCGTACGCGATGACGATATTCCCGGTCTTGTCATGGACGGTGTCGCTGATTTAGGTTTTATTGGCGAAAATGAACTAGAAGAAAAAATGCTTGAGCGTAAAGCGTCTGGCAAACCGAGTGATTTTGTTACATTACGTCGCCTTGATTATGGTGGTTGTCGCTTGTCACTTGCGATACCTAATGAAATGGAATATGCAGGTGTAACCTCTTTAGAAGGCAAAAAAGTCGCGACCACCTATCCGTATTTATTAGAGCGTTTTTTCAAAGAAAAAGGCGTCAACGCCCAAGCCGTGATGTTAACTGGTTCAGTAGAAGTCGCACCGCGTGCAGGCATTGCCGATGCCATCTGTGATTTAGTGTCAACGGGTGCAACGCTTGAAGCGAATGGCTTACAAGAAGCCGATGTCATTTTTGAATCTAAAGCGGTCTTGATCCAAAAATCAGCGCCATTAAGCGACGAAAAGCAAGCCATGATCAATCGTTTCTTACCGCGCATGGATGGCGTGATGCAAGCCAAAGAAAGTAAATACATCATGTTACACGCGCCTAAAGCATACTTAGAACAAGTTAAAAGTTTATTACCTGGTGCAGAAAACCCAACGGTTTTACCGCTAGCACAAAATGATGAAACGGTTGCAATCCATGTTGTGAGCACAGAAACGTTATTCTGGACAACGATGGAAAAGCTAAAAGCGCTTGGATGTAGCAGTATCTTAGTGATGCCAATTGAAAAAATGATGGGTTAAGAGGCGCAACACATGCTCATACAATGGTCCACACTGAACGATGAACAACAAGTGCAAAGTTTGGCGCGCCCTGCGCAAACCAACAACCCACAGTTGTCAGAACAAGTTAGTGATATTATTGGTCGAATCGAGACTAACGGCGATAAGGCATTATTAGATTATACGTCTCGCTTTGATGGTATTAACTTAACGCAGGTCGCGTTGACAGAAGCAAACAAGGCCAGCTCACTAGCCTTGCTTGATCCTGCGGTTAAAGCCTCTATTGATGTGGCATATCGTAATATCAAAGCATTTCATACGGCACAAATGCCCAATGATGTATTACTTGAAACTCAACCTGGTGTGGTCTGTGAACTCAAGCATGTAGCATTAGATGCCGTGGGTTTGTATATCCCAGGTGGCAGTGCCCCCTTGCCCTCTACCGTATTAATGTTAGGTACAACAGCACAAGTTGCGGGCTGTCCACGAAAAGTATTAGTCAGTCCTCCCAATGCACAGCAATCACTTGCTCCAGAAATTTTATATGCTGCGAGCTTATGTGATATTGATGAGATTTACTTGTGTGGCGGCGCTCAAGCCATTGCTGCTTTAGCACTTGGAACTGAGAGTATTGCCAAAGTCGATAAAATCTTTGGTCCTGGCAATAGCTATGTCACCGAAGCAAAGCAACAAGTAGTGATGCTGCCTGGCGGTCCTGCGATTGACATGCCAGCAGGTCCATCAGAGGTATTAGTGTTAGCAGATGCTGACGCAGATGCCGATTTTGTAGCGTCTGATTTACTATCCCAAGCCGAACATGGCAAAGATTCTCAAGCCATTTTAGTTACCGAATCATTGGTCCTTGCCCAAGCCGTGCAAGCAGCCGTTGCAAAGCAATTAACGCAATTATCACGTAAAGAAATTGCTGAACATGCAATGCAATATGCACGTTATATTGTGTGTGATTCAATTGATGAAGCGATTGCGGTGAGTAATCAATATGCTCCGGAACATTTAATTGTCCAAGTCGCGGATACAGATGCTGCCTTAGCAAAGCTTAAATATGCAGGGTCTATTTTTGTCGGCGCGTATTCGCCTGAATCCGCAGGTGATTATGCTAGTGGCACTAACCATGTGTTACCGACTTATGGTTATTCACGTAACTATTCCAGCTTAGGCTTAATGGATTTTATGCGTCGTTATACAGTGCAAACTTTATCCGCCCAAGGTTTACAGGATTTAGGACCGGATATTATTCGTATCGCAGATGCAGAAGGTTTAGATGCGCATGCTAATGCTGTAGCGATCCGCCTCGCAAAACTGGCCGAAAATAACAAGCTTGCTGGAACACCGACATGAGCATAACCACATTTATCGCCAACAACATTGCTAAGCACGTTAAAGATTTAGTACCGTATGCGTCTGCTCGTCGATTATTTGCAGCCTCAGCACAAAGCAACGATAGCCAAGTTCCTATATGGTTAAATGCGAATGAAGCGCCGACTAGTACTCAATACGAGTTGGATACCTCATTATATAATCGTTATCCAGATTGTCAGCCGGAGAAAGTAATCAGTGCTTATGCGCAATATGCAGGCGTTAGCAAAGACCAAGTATTAGTGTCACGCGGCGCAGATGAAGGGATCGAGTTACTGATCCGAGCATTTTGTAACCCTGTTACCGATCATGTGTTAATTTGCCCGCCGACTTACGGTATGTATGCCATCAGTGCCCGCACCTGTAATGTTGGCGTCAAAACCGTGCCTTTGATTAATAATGACTTAGGCGACTTCCAACTCGATGTTGCTAACATTATTGCTGCCAGTGCCAATGTGAAATTAGTGTTTATCTGCGCGCCCAATAATCCAACAGGCACGCTGCCATCACGTTTGGATATTGAAACGATTATTCAACATTATGCGCAGACGGCATTAGTGGTCATTGATGAAGCCTACATCGAATTTACTGATGAGCCGCATTTATCTTTATTAGCCCAATATCCCAATGTCGTCGTATTACGCACGTTATCCAAAGCCTTTGCATTGGCGGGCTTGCGTTGTGGTTTTACGTTAGCACAACCGGATATCATCCATGAACTGCTTAAAGTCATTGCACCCTACCCACTTTCAGCCCCCGTTGCAGATATTGCTGCACAAGCTTTATCAGCACAAGGGTTAAGACGGATGCGTGAGCAAGTCACCACTATTTTACACGAACAAGTCGCACTGGTTGATGTACTTGCGAGTATCGGAGATATTGAATTAGTCGGTGCACAAACCGGTAATTTCATCTTGTTCCGTACTATGCACAAAGATGCACTCATGCAATTTTTGGTACATCACAAGGTCTTTATCCGGGACCAATCCAAACAACAACAATTGGAAAACTGTTTACGCATTAGTACTGGTAGTGCCGCTGAAAATGCGCGTTTATTAGAACTCATTACCCAGTTTTATCAAATTCAGGAAGTAACCTCATTATGAGCAATTCAAGCTTAGCACAACCGATTTTATTTATTGACCGTGATGGAACATTGGTTGAAGAGCCACCCGTAGATAAACAACTCGACACATTAGCTAAACTCGTCTTTGAGCCGAATGTCATCCCTGTTTTATTACGTTTACAAGCTGCTGGGTTTCGTTTGGTGATGGTCTCTAATCAGGATGGTTTGGGAACGGATAGTTTCCCGCAAGCAGATTTTGATTTACCTCATAATGCGATGATGAATATTTTTGCCACGCAAGGGGTCACGTTTGATGATGTGTTGATTTGTCCACATTTCCCTGAAGACAATTGCACCTGTCGCAAACCTCACCTAGGCTTGGTCAAAGACTACCTACAACAAGGTCGCATTGATTTTACGCGTTCGTATGTCATTGGTGATCGCATTACCGATGTACAGTTAGCAGAAAATATGGGAATTAAGAGTTTTCAATATAACCCTCAGACCCTTAACTGGAATGATATTGAACGTGCATTGTTATTCAATGATCGCATCGCCACTGTTGAGCGCAATACGTCTGAAACCAAAATTTTAGTAGAAGTAAACCTCGACCAACAACGTCCTTCTGAGATCAGTACTGGGATTGGCTTTTTTGACCATATGCTCGATCAGATAGCAACACATGGTGGCATTTATCTCAAAGTCCAAGTGCAAGGTGACTTGCACATTGATGACCATCATACCGTTGAAGATACCGCATTGGCATTAGGTGCATGTTTAAAACAAGCGATCGGCAATAAACGCGGCATTGGTCGTTATGGCTTTGCTTTACCGATGGATGAGTGCCGTGCAGAGTGTCTAATGGACATTTCTAATCGCCCAATATTAAAATTTGATGCAAACTTTACTGAAGCAAAAGTCGGCGAACTGGCAACGCAAATGGTAGAACACTTTTTCTTTTCTTTGGCGCAAAGTTTAGGACTGTCATTACACCTGTCGGTGTCAGATGGTAATGCACATCACCAAGTAGAAGGCATATTCAAAGCCTTTTCACGTGCATTTAGAATGGCTATCAAGAAAGACGGTGATGCCTTACCTAGTTCAAAAGGAGCCTTGTAATGACAGCAGGTTCTTCGGCGGCCATAAAACGACAAAACATTGTCATTATTGATACGGGTTGCGCCAATATTTCTTCGGTTAAATTTGCATTAGAACGCTTACATGTAGCCGTCACCGTATCGGATGATCCTGCGGTGATTAAGGCCTCTGACAAAGCCTTTTTGCCCGGTGTCGGTTCGGCGCAAAACGCGATCGCTTCTATCGCTAACAAAGGCTTGATTGAGACAATTCAAGGCTTAACTCAGCCAGTATTAGGGGTATGCTTAGGTATGCAACTAATGACGACAATGTCCCAAGAAAGTGGACTACATAGCACCGATAACGTGCTGTGTTTAGATCTCATCCCTGGTAAAGTAGAGCGTATGCAAGTGGGCGACTTACGTTTGCCACACATGGGTTGGAATACCGTTAATCCCGTTAACCCGGCTAACAACCCATTGTTTAAAGGGATTGGTAATGGTACGTATTTTTACTTTGTGCATGGTTACGCTGTGCCAGTATATGAGCACACGTTAGCAGCCTGCGAATATGGTACGGCGTTTAGTGCGGCAATTCATAAAGATAATTTCTATGGCGTGCAGTTCCACCCAGAACGCAGCGGTGATGCTGGAGCACATTTATTAGAGAACTTTGTTAATCTTTGAGCCTATTTGCCCATACTCAACAAAATATTCGAATGAATGGGATCTGCCAATAAACACTCACAATTTGCAAAGCCGACATCAAACGCCATGCTTTCAAGTTTAGTGCGCGTGCTAGGAAAATCACTACTGCGAACATGCGTATTCAATAACGCAGTTTCATGCTCGTCTAATGCGTGCCAATGGGTCAAAGTCGGCGCTAGATATCGGTCAAGGTATGTTTCGCGAGTTTCATTTTCTTGCTGATAAACATCAATCAAATAAAACCGACCATGGGGTTTTAGCAATTGCTTGATATTGGCAAACAACTTGGCTTTGGTTTCATCTTGCACATGATGCAACGCAAACCCTGAAAAAATAACATCAAACTGCCCTATTTGCTCCTGAGTTAATTGCTCAATTGCTGCGACAAAGTCATCATTCATCAACGTCACAGCACAATTTAATGACCCCACATTCTTAGGCACTAACTCCAAGGCTTCTTTTGATAAGTCGATACCAGTGTAAGATTGTAGGGCTGATGTTTGCAAAAAAGCCGCTAAGGTTTGTGCATCACCACAACCTATATCAAGTAAATCAAGTGACTGGTCAGGAAAATGTGTCACTAAAGAACCCTCAAGCAGTCCAAAAACAGCTTGATGCCCCATGTAATCATGTTGGAGTATTTTTTGATAAATAGTCCAATGCTGATTGAAGATATGGTTATAGTCAGTGGTCATTCTATGCGACTCATAATAGTAAACATTGGCTAAATCATACGATAAGATGTTTAAGCAAGCAATCAGCGCGTACGGGAGGATGATCTCGATAACACTTTGACGTATAATCCTAACCCTAATCCATTTTCAATTATTAATACTAATCATGATTATACCTGCTATTGACCTTATTGATGGCTCAGTCGTTCGTCTTTATCAAGGCGACTATGACCAAAAAACCCAATACCAATTAGACCCCGTTCAAGTCGTGCATGACTATGCTGATGCTGGCGCTCAGTGGTTACATATTGTCGATTTAACCGGTGCCAAAGATGTGCAAAAACGTCAACTGACCTTAATAAAAGCAATGGTTGATACCGGTCGTATGTCTTTTCAAGCTGGTGGTGGTATTCGTACTGAAGATGACGTCAAAGGGCTATTAGATATCGGTGTTAAACGTGTCGTTATTGGTTCATTAGCCGTAAAAGAGCCTGAATTGGTTAAATCATGGATCGTAAAATACGGTCCAGAAGCGATTGTTTTGGCGCTAGATGTCAACATCAACAGTGAAGGCAAAAAGTGTATCGCCACTCACGGTTGGCAAGAAGACTCGGGTGTAGAAATCGAAGGGCTGCTTGAAAATATGTTATCCGTTGGTGCAAAGCATGTTTTGTGCACCGATATTAGCCGTGATGGTACGCTTCAAGGGGCTAATGCTGAGCTATATGCTGAAATGAAAGCGGCATTCCCTAGTGTGGTATGGCAGGCATCCGGCGGTATCGGTTCTTTGGATGATATTGAACGACTAAAACCAACCCATGTCGATGGTGTTATTTTAGGTCGCGCCTTATTAGAGGGTAAATTTACGCTAGCAGAAGCATTGGCGGTTTGGCAGTAAATATTTAATCTTGACACACTTTTGTTGCGAACGACTATGTTTAGGATCGTGCTTAGGATATAATTTGTTTAATTAAGTTTGATAAGAGAAATTATGTTAGCACGACGCATTATTCCCTGTTTAGATGTCCGTGATGGTAAAGTCGTCAAAGGTGTCAAATTCCGTAACCATGAAATCATTGGTGACATTGTGCCACTCGCTAAGCAATATGCTGAAGCAGGTGCTGATGAGCTGGTATTTTATGATATCACGGCCTCTAGTGATGCGCGTGTCGTTGATAAAAGCTGGGTAGAACGTATCGCCCAAGTCATTGATATTCCATTCTGTGTTGCAGGTGGGATAAAATCTGTCGAAGACGCTGGCAAAATATTAGCGATGGGCGCAGATAAAATATCCATCAACTCCCCTGCTCTTGCTAACCCTGAACTGATTACGCAACTGCATGATGCGTATGGCCAACAATGTATCGTTATTGGTATTGATAGTCATTTTAATGAAGCCACCGGCAAGTATGAAGTCTACCAGTTTACCGGTGATGAAACTCGCACCCAACAAACGCATTGGGAAACAGCCGATTGGGTAACAGAAGTGCAAAAACGTGGCGCGGGTGAAATTGTCTTAAACTGTATGAATCAAGATGGCGTGCGTCAAGGATATGATCTCACGCAACTTAAAGCGATTCGCAAAATTTGCCATGTTCCTCTCATTGCCTCAGGCGGTGCGGGTAAAATACACCATTTTGCTGATGTATTTAAAGAAGCCGACGTTGATGGCGCATTAGCCGCATCAGTATTTCACAAAGCGATTATTAATATTGCAGAGCTGAAGACGTATTTGCATAACGAAACTATTTGTATGAGAACTGTATGATCATTACCACCGAAAACACCGCTCAAGTTGCTTGGGCAAAAATGGATAATCTGGTTCCAGCCATTGTTCAGGATGCTATTACTGGCAAAGTCCTTATGCAAGGTTACATGGATGAAGCAGCACTATCGCATACATTAGAAACTGGACATGTGACCTTCTTTAGTCGCTCTAAGCAACGTTTATGGACCAAAGGTGAAACCTCAGGTAACACCTTAAATTTAGTCCAAATAGAAAGTGATTGCGATCATGACAGCTTGTTAGTATTAGCCCATCCTAATGGCCCTACTTGCCATACGGGTGCAGAAGCGTGTTGGTTTGATAATGGACAGAGTGATTATACGTTTATTGCTGATCTCGAAAAACTGATTGCTTCACGCAAAGGTGCCGATCCGAAATCGAGCTACACGGCTCATTTATACGCTAGTGGCATTAAACGTATAGCACAAAAAGTCGGTGAAGAAGGTGTGGAAACAGCACTAGCTGCCACTGTTGCTGACTTAGATGAGTTGAAAAATGAATCTGCTGATTTGATGTATCACTTATTAGTACTATTACAAGCATCAGGTTTATCGATGCAAGATGTCGTCGGCGTACTACGCGAGCGTCACAAATAAAATTAAATTTTTTATTTTTTATCCCTTGAAAAGCGTTTAGTCAGTACTATATCTATTTTATCGGTGCTCAATAGAGGCCGATACAACCGCCGCCGAATTATCGGGGCACATAAATTAACATATTGCTTAAATTTATTAGGATATGACTATGCGTACTATCGATCTATCTCCACTTTACCGTTCTTTCATTGGTTCTGACCACCTTGCTTCTATGCTAGATGCCGCGGCCAAAAATGAAAAACAAACCACCTATCCGCCATACAACATTGAGTTGGTAAGCGAAGACAAATACCGTATCACCATGGCAATCGCCGGCTTCAGTGAATCCGATGTTGAGATTGTGGTACAAGAAAATACACTGGTAGTAACCGGGAATAAACCTACCGTTAATACTGACAATAGTACTAACGAATCAGCGAAACAATATTTACACAAAGGTATTTCTGAACGAAACTTTGAACGTAAATTCCAGCTTGGCGATCATGTCAAAGTACTGCATGCCGATATGCAGAATGGCTTATTAAACATTGATTTAGAACGCGTTATTCCTGAGGCTAAAAAACCTCGTAAGATTGAAATCGGTTCTCGTTTACTCGAAAACTAGTTAAAATCTTCAACCTATGTGTGTGATAAAGGCAGCTGGTGAGCTGCCTTTTTTATAGGTTCACTATTTAAATTCGATTAGTACAACAAATATAAATTACACAAAGACAAAACGAGTATAGATAAGTATGTGGCAATCATGCCAACCATACGCTGCCAATTTTCACCCGCAAAATGACGAATACCATAAGCATGAGCTAAACGGCCAAATATCAATAACATCGCACTACCGTGTAACACGTATTCATGCACATCATTGAGTTCGGCAACCGCTAGTAATAATAAAGCGATAGGCGTATATTCAACAAAATTACCAAACATACGTACATTTCTGAACAAGATGGGATTACCGTCTTTACCGTCTGAGATAATCTCTTTATCACGAATACGCACTTGCACAACTAAGAACGATAAATACAGTAAAATAAGTCCTGCAATACTGACGTAAAAACCCGTAATTGGAATGATCATAATATTTCCTTTGTATGGTATGAGCAGTGCTATACCTTTGTTATTTTTTAATGCGTTATATTTTAACGTTGTAATTCGAGATGCATAGCATAGTGGTATTTAGCCCATTTTAATAGTCTGCATGTAAGGTTATTCATAATATTAATTGACCTGCAATGAAAGAAAACACGTATATTAAAGGTCTATATATTAGACAACACCCTTATTCTCTGGAGTCATACTATGTCAAAATTTTCTTGGTTCGTGATCATCAGCGTAATAGTCGTGACCGGCGTATCCTTAAATTGGGATAAATTGAATCCCAACAATGTTCCGATATTTGCGTTTGTGCCTATGAACAGTTCAGAGGGCGCGAGTAACAGCGCCAATGCAGCTAAGATGCGCGCATTAGTCGATAGCGCTGAATTACCTAAAACAGTTAAATCTGAACAAATTGTATTCGGTTTAGGCTGTTTTTGGGGCGCAGAGAAAAATTTCGCTGCGCTGCCAGGGGTCATTGATGTCGTATCCGGCTATGCTGATGGTCGAGGATTCGATGCAACCTATCGTAATATTACGCAAGCACAGCAGCGTTTTAACCCAGATAATTATGCTGAAGTGATTCAAGTTAGCTTTAATCCGATGCTGATCAGTGTCCAAGATTTAATCATTGCGTTTTACGAAATGCATAATCCAACACAAGCTAATGGCCAAGGTAATGATATTGGTACGCAATATCGTTCGACCATCTTATATTCCCAGCCTGAGCATGCACAAAAGGCACAATATCTAACTCAGCTTTACCAACAAATATTAACCCAAAACAACTATGGCTCAATCACAACCCGTATCAAGCCCTTAGATACGTTTTATCCCGCCGAAGCATACCACCAAGACTATATCGCCAAAAACCCGAATGGTTACTGCCCAGACCATTCCACCGGCGTTCGTTTTGATGGTTCGGTTGAACGCGTCGTCGCAATGGATAACACAGCATTATTACAAGGTCAGCACATTGTCGTCATTGATGCCCCTGATTGCCCATATTGTGAAAAGTTTAAAGCCGATGTAGCCACATCTTATGCCGGTAGCATTCCTATGCATTTTCGAGGAGCACAACAATTGCAAGGTTTAAGTGTCAGTTCTCCTACTTGGGCGACACCTACATTGTTATTTATGCAAGATGGTATAGAAGTTCATGGAGTGCAAGGCTATGTCGCTCCAAAAAAATTCTATCAACTGCTAGGTGCATTTAAACTGGGTGATTCTGAAGCGTTTAATGTTGCGTTTAATAAAGGCACTGATTCACAATTTTGTAAGCAATACGAACAGTTCAAAAATGTCGGAGCCGGTGTATTTACCGATACGCTCAGTGGTGAACCATTATTTGATACCGATTATCAATTTAACTCTGGCACTGGCTGGTTGTCATTTACTCAGGCTATAGGTGATAGTGTTACATATCATGAAGATAATAGTTTAGGGATGCGCAGAATTGCACTAAAAGCCAAAACCAGTGGGATACATTTAGGTCATGTCTTTGATGATGGTCCTAACGGCAAGCCGCGCTACTGTATTAATGCCACAGTGTTAGGTTTTGAGCCGCGTGTTAAAGGATCTTAGCTGCGTTTTATCATTCACCAAAGCGCATATCTATGTGCATGATCCCATCTTCATCATAGGCTGCTGAGATGGGGTTAAAGCCCAGACGGGTATAAAAATCTTGCAGATAGGTTTGCGCACCAATCACTATATCGTTCTCAGGCCACTGTTGATGACAAGTGGTTAACGCTGCTTGCATAATGGTCGTTGCTAAGCCATGTCCTCGTGCCGCTCCGGCAACAACCACACGACCAACACTTGCAGCATCAGTATACGAAAGCCCAGGTGCTAAACAACGCGCGTAGCCTACCAACACATCACCGTTAAAGTACAAGAGATGCTGTGTATCAGCATGCAGGTCTTTATCATCCAAATCAGGATATACACAGTTTTGTTCTACCACAAACACATCGCTGCGTAGTTTCAACATCGCATACAGTTCAAAATTACTTAATTGGGCGAAAGATTTTACGGACAGCTCGGCGGTTGATGGCATAAATATTAGCTTCTCATTGGGATAGTAAAAACGGTAAGACTGACATACTATATTTTTATTTTATGGAAATCACGTGATGAGTTTTTTCGGGCTTTATTCGGTCACAAAAAAACGCTAGTCCTTTGCAGAAGTAGCGTTTCTAAGAATATTGGTTAAAGCAATTAACCTAATAATTCAGCCAACTGTGCACTGACGTTATCTACCGGTTGAGTGCCGTCAAATTTATGATAACCACAATGACCAGCAGCAGCTTCAGCTTGATAATACTCAACTAACGGCTTGGTTTGAGTATGATAAATGCCTAAGCGATCACGCACTGTGGACTCTTTATCATCATCACGAATACTTAAATCATCACCCGTTTCATCATCTTTACCTTCCACTTTAGGCGGGTTATAAACGATATGATAAACACGACCTGACGCAGAATGAACACGACGCCCCCCCATACGCTCAACAATGACATCATCAGGGACATCAAATTCTAAGCAATAATCAACCTTAACACCGGCATCTTTCATCGCATCGGCTTGTGGAATAGTACGCGGAAAACCGTCTAGTAAAAAACCACTAGCACAATCGGCTTGTGCTATACGCTCTTTTACTAAACCAATGATAATATCATCAGAAACTAATTGACCCGCATCCATGACTTTCTTAGCAGCCATACCCATCTCGGTGCCTGCTTTAATCGCGCCACGTAGCATATCACCCGTAGAAATTTGTGGGATACCAAACTTACCCATTAAAAATTGAGCTTGAGTTCCTTTTCCGGCACCTGGTGCACCTAATAAAATGATGCGCATTGTGCATCCTCCATATTTAAAATGTTAATAATTTTGTCTGTGGCTAAGTTACCTATTAATTGAATCTGTTTCAACCTAAATTGGTAATACCATCGGATCTTTACGACTAATAGCGCAAAGAATAGACGACTCGCCACAAACAAAAAGGCAGCATCTAAATGCTGCCTTTATTATTGACTACTCGTTAAGCTATTTTGATAAGCTTAATAACAGGCTATTTAGGTTTTGTACAAATGCAGCTGGATCTTTTAAGCTACCTTGTTCAGATAATGCCGCTTGATCAAACAGCACGCCACTCCAACGCTTAAACTGATCTTCGTCTTGTACATCAGCTAAATGTTTTACTAGTGCATGCTCAGGATTAAGTTCTAACTTATATTTGACTTCTGGTACAGGTTGACCCGCTGCTTGCATTAACTTCACCATTTGTGTGGTCATGCCATTATCATCCGCCACGATACAAGCTGGAGATTCTGTTAAACGGTGCGTGAATTTGACTTCTTTAACTTTATCACCTAATGCTTCTTTCACTCGAGCTAAGACACCTTCTATAGCCTTTTCAGCTTCTTCTTTAGCTGACTTATCGTCTTCTGAATCTAACTCATCTAAGTTACCTTGGGCAATAGATTGAAATGATTTTTCTTCAAATTCACTCAAGTGAGACATCAACCATTCATCAATACGCTCTGACATTAATAACACTTCGATGCCTTTTTTGCGGAAGATTTCTAAATGTGGACTCGATTTGGCAGCTTGATAAGAATCAGCGGTCACATAATAAATCTTGTCTTGGGTCTCTTGCATACGAGCTATGTAATCAGCTAAAGAAACATTTTCAATGTCCGAATCATTATGAGTCGATGCGAAACGTAATAAGCTGGCAATTTTTTCTTTATTGGCAAAATCTTCTGCAGGACCTTCTTTTAATACGTTACCAAACTCAGACCAAAATCCTTGATAGGTTTCTGCGTCTTTCTTGGCCATTTTTTCAAGCATTTGCAGCACTTTCTTAGTACAACCATTACGCATTGCTTGCGTGATCTTGTTGTCTTGTAATATTTCGCGAGAAACATTCAACGGTAAATCATTTGAATCTAACAGGCCTTTAACAAAACGTAAATACGTCGGCATGAATTGCTCTGCGTCATCCATAATAAAGACACGCTGTACAAACAATTTAAGACCATGCTTTTGATCACGGTTATACATGTCAAAAGGGGCTTTAGAGGGTATATACAATAAACTTGTGTATTCAGTTTTACCTTCAACACGATTATGCGACCAGGTTAACGGATCAGCAAAGTCATGTGATACATGCTTATAAAACTCCGTATATTCTTCATCAGAAATATCAGATTTTTCGCGTGTCCATAACGCAGTAGCCTTATTAATTGGCTCCCACTTAGCTGGCTGACCTGGAATTTTTTCACCATCTGGACCATCTGACTCAGGCACTTCTGCTGTGAACATTTGCACTGGAATACTAATATGGTCAGAGTATTTGGTTATAATTGAACGTAGTTTCCAATCGTCACAAAACTCTTTATCGTCTTCACGAATATGTAATGTAATTTCAGTACCGCGGGTATCTTTTACGATGTCGGTCGTAGTGAACTCACCTTCCCCTTGAGATTCCCACATTACGCCTTCAGAGGCTGGGGCGCCTGCTGCACGAGTTTTAACCGTGACGTTATCTGCTACAATAAATGCAGAGTAAAAACCAACACCAAATTGGCCAATCAACTGAGAATCTTTTGCTTGGTCGCCAGATAAATGCGAAAAGAAATCAGAGGTGCCTGATTTAGCAATAGTCCCTAAATTAGCAATAACTTCATCTTTGTTCATGCCAATACCATTATCACTAATGGTAATCGTGCCGGCTTCTTTGTTGCATGAAACCTTGACGTGTAAATCACCGTCATTTTCATACAAAGCATCATTAGATAATGCTTTAAAGCGAAGTTTGTCGGCAGCATCTGCGGCGTTAGAAACAAGCTCGCGTAGAAAAATTTCTTTGTTTGAATATAAAGAATGGATCATCAACTGTAGTAGTTGCTTTACTTCCGTTTGGAAACCGTGAGTTTGAGTTTGTGTATCGACAGTATCAGTCATGCTTGCATATCTCCAGAAACAAAATAAGGTAATGTTTTATGATTAGATATGTAAGGTTGTAACTATTTTTTTCAAGGGGGATAGTTAATAAATTTGAAAACTTATTAACAAGCTATCGAATATAGCCCCCCATTTGTAGCTAAATAGCACGACGTCCTGAAAAAGCGTGCGTTAACGTATTGCCATCGATATATTCTAATTCACCACCCACAGGAACACCGTGAGCAATTCGGGTAGCAACAATCTCGTGCTTTTGACACATCTGCCCGATGTAATGCGCGGTTGCTTCACCTTCTACGGTAGGGTTTGTGGCAAGAATCACTTCTTGAATATTTTGTTCTGCTAAGCGTTTGGCTAAAATATCTAAGCCTATTTCACTCGGCCCAATCCCATCAATCGGTGATAAATGCCCCATTAACACAAAGTACTGCCCGCCAAATTCTGCAGTTTGTTCAATCGCTAGAATATCTTGCGGAGATTCAACAATACATAATGTTTGAGACTGTTGCCGAGATGGACTAGCGCAAATACCGCATAACTGACTTTCGGTAAAAGTTCGACAAGATTCACAATGAGTTACGTGTTCCATCGCATCATGTAATGCATGACTTAGGCGCATTGCGCCAGGTCGATTACGCTCAAGTAAAAGAAACGCCATACGCTGAGCTGACTTAGCACCAACACCTGGTAAGCATTTAAAGCTTTCGATTAATTCGGTAATAAGAGGGCTGTATTTCATGATAGTTCTAAGTCCAATCGCAATATAATTTATTGCTATAATAATTGGAATATTTTACTCTAATTTTGCAATGACTGCACTGTTTTGGAATGACTGTTATCACAAAGAAGGTTTTTATATCAGGCGAGTAATTATGCTACCCTACTCATTAAGATATCCCATACAATAATAATGAAAATACTTTATGGCATTACCTACACCACAAACAGAACAGGAAACTCCCGAACGTCGAACGTCGTTTCGAACTAAAATGCATGATTTTATGCGCCAACAACAAATTCGTTTTGCGCAATTTTCAACTCGCGTCAACACATTACATGTGATGCAATGGGCTAAACGATATAATCCTTCGCAGTGGTGTTATTTTACAGCCAGTACCTTATTGTTATTGACTGCATTCACGGATGGCAGTTATTTACCACTTGTGGCCCTCATCGCTTTTGTGGGTTTAATTCGCGAACTAATCAATGTATTTCATCGAATTTGGTCGACGACTTTAGGCAAAAGCTTCACGCTTATTACTTATGCTAGCACTGCCAATCTTGCACTTGCGTTTGCTGCGTTAAAAATAAATCTGATCACCGGTGTCGAGCCGATGCCATTTATATTTACCCTAGGTTTTACAACACTCGTGCTTATGCCCTTCTGGATTGCATTGTCTAGTCTAGTGATGTTTATGTTGATATTAATTTTAGCCAATATTTGGTTGCTTATATCCATTCCTATTCGTTTAATTGGGATCCCATTAGAGATCCATTGGGAAGATAAACACCGTGCAATGCTGACCATGTTAATGCGCATTATCCTAATCCCAATAGTCTTAGTGCATTTAATCAATGTCATGTTGCCCTATATTGGACAAGATGTAATAAGTGATCAGAATGGCTTTTCACTGAATATTGGTGATGATTTAAGTGATGCAGCTGTTAATAATATTGAGAGCAATGATGATATGATAAACATAGGTATAACCGAACAACAACGGCTAGTTGAAAATGTTATTGCTAAGTTTATCTTCTATTTTGAAGCTTATCCGCGCAGCGCCTGTATCAAATCTGACAACGAAAAATCGGTTATTTTGGATGACTATACGGTACTGCTGATCAGCGAGAATAATTCGGCCATACATGGATATGATTATATCGTCAAAAAATGCGTATCACGAGCAAGTAGTGGCGAATAATTTGTCTGACTATAACCAACAACGCCAGTGAATATTCTGCAATAAACACTGGCGCTAGGTATGATTTAATTGATATCAATTAATTATAAAGAGCAACTTAAAACGGCATCTTAAAGCCCGGTGGTAAATTCATACCACCAGTCACATCACCCATTTTTTCTTTGGTGGTTTCTGCTACACGACGAACCGCATCATTACACGCAGCTGCAACTAGATCTTCAATCATGTCTTTATCATCGTCCATTAACGCTTCATCAATATGCACGCGCTTGACGTTATGATTACAGGTCATAGTGACTTTGACCATACCAGCACCGGCTTCACCAATGACTTCGATAGTCGCTAGTTCTTCTTGTGACTTTTGCATGCGCTCTTGCATTTGCTGCGCTTGCTTCATGATATTTCCCATACCACCTTTAAACATAATGATTCTTCCTTTCTAAGGTTTTGGTTTTAATGAGCCATCGACCACTGAAGCACCAAATGTGTTTTTGAGCTTTTGTAGTTCAGGATCAGAATTGAAAATGGCTTCAGCGTGTGCTTTTCTAATTTGATTAATCTGCATTTGTAATGAAAACGGCGTATGCGTAGGTTGACCACAGGTGACATTCACATTGATTGGCTCACCAAAATGATTTGATAAAGCGGTACACACTACATCAATCGCAGCATCACTCTGCAAGTGACCTTTTTGTTCATCAAGTAATAATGTAACAGTATTGGCATTCCGTTGAAAAGCAGAATGTATCGCTAATTGTTTATTTAAACCGCCAAGATTAAGCTTAGAAATGGTATTTGCCCATTCATCAATTTGTGCAGCACTCGTTAACTTATCACCATTAGGTAAAATTGCAGTCAGTTGTTCAGCTTGTACTTGTTGAAAGTTTACCGCAGGCATGTCTTCATGATGAACTAACCCCATTTTGGATGGGTCACGCTCTGGCTGTGCCAACGGCTGTGAAGGTTCTTCACTTTCATCAGCATTAGCTGAACTAGAAGGTGCTACAGGAGGTAGAGGGACAATTTCTAATTCAGCGGGTTCTCGCTCAGTAGATTCTTGTTCGGCAGTTTGTAATTGGACTGTAGGCGTAATTTCAGGTGTCGTTGCTGGTGCCGACAATTCATCACGCAAAGATAACAAATCATCAAGGGTATCATGTGAGACCGCTTTGACTTGTGGTTGACTATCCTGCTGTACTTGAACGTCTATAGGTACTTCTGAATAATCATCATTATCCATATACGCTTCAGGTGGCAAATCACTGTCATCAAACTGATGTGGATGCATTTCTGCAGCCTCATCCATGATATCAACTAGTTCAGATAAAAGAGGGTCAGATCCAATTTTAGGTGACGATTCTACTTCTGGCTCT
>DBBN01000105.1:0-14723 GCA_002292215.1 Glaciecola sp. UBA983
TAAGGGAGGTAAATAATGGCGCAAATGTTTTCAATTTTTTTAGTGATATTAACCGTTGTAACTGGCTTAATCTGGTTAGTTGACTCATTGATTTTTGCTCCTAAACGTCGTGAGCGCGCGGCATTAGCTGCAGGTGTATCTGAAATTGAAGGCTTTGAACCACCGTTACCTTACGCGGTTGATACTGCCAAACAAATTTTTCCAGTGATTGCGTTTGTGATGATCATGCGTTCGTTTATTTATGAGCCTTTTCAAATTCCGTCCGGTTCAATGATGCCGACGCTGTTAGTCGGTGATTTTATCTTGGTGGAAAAGTTCTCTTATGGCTTACGTGATCCCATCACTCGCACCAAGTTTTTGGAGGTGGGAGAGCCGCAACGCGGTGATATTGTTGTCTTCAAATATCCACCGAATCCAGAATTAGATTACATTAAACGTGTAGTGGGTTTACCGGGTGATCGCATCTTTTATCGTGCCAAACAAATTACCGTGGTACCAGCTTGTCCAACCGGTGAGGATTGTGATAAGCCATATTTAGTCAAATTATCAGACGCACAAATTAGTGAGTTTGCACAAAATATGGTGCCACTTAACCAGTTTACGGAAAGCTTAGGCAGTGTTGAGCATCAAATTTTACAGCACCCTGTCCTGTCTGCTAGTGCATCACAGTTTTATCGTCAACCGGGCACGGCTATGGATGAATGGATCGTCCCTGACGGTGAGTATTTTGTGCTTGGCGATAACCGAGATAACAGCCGCGACAGTCGTTTTTGGGGATTTGTTAGTACCGATCATCTAGTGGGCAAAGCCGTTGCGATTTGGATCTCATTTGAATTTGAACGGACGGCTGATGGTTGGTTACCAAAATGGTTACCTTCTGGGGTGCGTTTTGAACGTGTCGGAGGATTGCGATGAGCAAGGCTAAGCCTGCTAGATCAACAAATCAACAAAAATTTCATAACCCAGGGATTGATGAGTGGGCACCATTACAGCGTTTAATCGGTTATCAATTTGATGATGTGGGTTTATTACAGCAAGCATTAACCCATAAATCTGCGCACAAAAACCATAATGAACGTCTTGAGTTTTTAGGTGATGCGATTTTGGGTTATCTCGTTGCTGAACACCTTTATCATACCTTTACTGATGCGCCTGAAGGGCAACTGACGCGCATGCGTTCTGCGATAGTCAAAGGAGATACCTTGGCCGAAATCGCGGTTGAACACGGCTTAGGTGACTATATTAGATTAGGTATTGGTGAGTTGAAAAGTGGTGGCAAACGCCGCGCGTCAATTTTAGCCGATGTGGTTGAATCTATTATTGGTGCTATTTACCTTGATGCTGGGACTGAAGCTTGTGATGAGTTTATCCATCGTTGGTTTGGTGCTCGTATGGCAAAGCTAGACCCTGATTTTCATCCTAAAGATGCCAAAACACGCTTACAAGAGTTTTTGCAATCTCGCTCCCAAGGGCTACCGATTTACGAAGTCGTCGATGTGTCAGGTAAAGACCACAGCCAAACATTTACCGTGAGCTGTCAAACGACTATGCTCGAAGAAGCTATTACCGCTCAAGGACCCAGTCGCAAGCGAGCAGAACAACTAGCGGCCCAATCTACTTTAGAGAAATTACAATCATGAGCGATGCGCTTCCTTCTATAACCTATTGCGGCATGATTGCGATTGTTGGCCGTCCCAATGTGGGCAAATCAACTATCCTGAATCGTCTTATTGGCCAAAAGGTCAGTATTACCTCACGCAAGCCACAAACGACTCGACATAGGATCATGGGAATTGATTCAGAAGACAATAAACAAGCTATCTATGTCGATACGCCAGGGCTGCACATGGAAGAAAAGCGTGCGATTAACCGTTATATGAACCGAGCTGCGTCAAGTTCATTAGGCGAAGTAGCATTGGTATTATTTGTGCTTGAAGGTACGCGTTTTACTGCCGATGATGCCATGGTACTAGAAAAAATCAAAGCATCTGGATTGCCTTGTTGGGCTGTAGTCAATAAATCCGATAATGTCGAAGATAAAAAACAGTTACTCGCCCATCTGACTTGGTTAGACGAGCAACATGACTTTGCGCATGTCATGCCGGTTTCCGCCAAACTTGGGCGTTATTTACCTGAGCTACGCGAGATGGTCATGAATCAATTACCCGAAAGTGAGTTTTACTATCCAGAAGAATATGTAACGGATCGTTCCAGTCGTTTTATGGCTGCAGAGATCATTCGTGAAAAACTCATGCGTTATACTGGCGACGAATTACCGTATTCTGTAACCGTAGAAATTGAACAATTTAAACTCACTGAAAATGGTATTTACCGTATCAATGGCTTGATTTTAGTTGAGCGCGAAACACAAAAACGCATGATTATTGGTAAGCACGGTGGACATCTTAAAACCATCGGTTCAGATGCGCGTAAGGATCTAGAAACCTTATTTGATAATAAAGTGTATTTAGAATTATGGGTTAAGGTTAAGTCTGGTTGGGCTGACGATGAGCGAGCCTTACGCAGCTTAGGCTATGGCGAACATTAATAGAATAACGAGACAGTGTTAAGAGAAGAATATGAGTGAATTTAATCAATATCGACGTGAGTATACACTCGGTTCATTAGAGGAACAGGACTTAAATCCTGATCCTTTAGCGTTATTCAAAGAATGGTTAGCGGTTGCTGTTGAATCGAAAATACCCGATCCTAACGCAATGACAGTCGCGACCGTTGATGCGACGGGTCAGCCTTCACAACGTATTGTGCTACTCAAAGACTTAAACGCTGAAGGATTTGTGTTTTATACTAATCTGGGTTCTCGCAAGGCCAAAGAGTTACTCGTTAATAATAAAGTCTCACTGCATTTTCCTTGGCATATGTTAGAGCGTCAAGTGCGTGTGTGTGGGATTGCTGAACCATTAAGTCGCACTCAAGTGGCCAAATATTTCTTTTCACGCCCCAAAGATTCGCAGTTAGGTGCAATTGTATCAAAACAAAGCCAGCCTATTTCATCACGTGAAATGTTATTGACTCAGTTTGCGCAAATGAAAGCTAAATTTGCTCATGGTGATATTCCGTTACCTGATTTTTGGGGTGGTTTTCTAGTGAAACCGCAGCAAATTGAATTTTGGCAAGGGGGTGAGCATCGCTTGCATGACCGCTTTGAATACACTAAACAAGCCTCTGCTGCATGGCAAATCCAACGCTTAAACCCATGATAGATAGTCATTGTCATCTGGATCTAGCTTGTTTTTTAGATGACATTGACGCTGTAATAACCCGCGCGCAAGCGGTTGGGGTAACACAATTTATTATCCCTGGGATTGATCCTGGTCATTGGCAACAGTCCCAAGCACTAGCTAAGCGTTATGCGCAAATATCCTACACATTGGGCTACCATCCTTTTTTCTACCCCAACACCTTGACACTAGCCGACATGGATCCGCTAATCAGTACCTTAAAAAATGCTGTCACTCCTGAATGTATCGGTATTGGAGAAATAGGAATTGATCGCACGTTACAAACACCTATCGAGTTACAAGTAGCGATGTTTGATGCGCAAGTGCAATTAGCTCAGGAGCTGGGTGTGCCATTGATCATTCATCATCGTAAATCCCATGATCTGATTATAGGACGACTCAAACGCGCTAAATTTACACATGGTGGCATTATTCATGCTTTTTCGGGTAATCAGGCAATCGCACAAGAGTATGTTGATTTAGGATTTTATTTAGGCGTTGGCGGCACAATTACTTATCCACGCGGTGCTAAAACATTGCAAGTATTGCATTCGATAGGATTAGCTCATTGTGTCTTAGAAACGGATTCTCCTGATATGCCAATGTACGGTCGTCAAGGTCAACGCAATGAACCACAGTATTTGGTTGATGTAGTCAATGTACTGAAGCAGACCTTTTCAGGGCAGGACGTTGCGGGGATTACGACGCGTAATGTGCAGCGGGTATTTGGCTTATCTGTTATTTAGCAAACGCATAGCGCGCCTTGCGGTAATATAATCTCACTCCAAACCCACCAATAAATGCCCCCAATAACAAGACCACTGTGAACATGCCTTGTTGCTGCTGTTGTAACAGCTGCTGTTGCGCAGCAATAATATCATCATCAACAACAAACCGTATGTATCCTGCGGTACTATCTGCAACTCTAATTGGTGCCACAAATACCGAAAACTCGGATTCTTGTAGCTCAACAAAATCAATAATTGAGTCAATTTCACCGACTTTACCGAGCTCAACACCGTAGCGATTAAACACCGTGATCCCTCGGAAATGACCAAGTTTGAGGTAGGTCGAAAGGGTGGACTCAAGATGTTCGCGGTAGTCCGATTTGTCAGTCGAAATCAAGGTTTGATTTAGCCAAGGGGCAAGGCTACCTGCAGCAATTTGACTTAGACGCTGACCTAATTGCTGGGTATACACACTGTAATGTGCTTGTGTGGTTTGATGCTGAACTTGCCACACCCAAGAGACAGCAAATAAGCTGGCTATGATAAAACCTGTTCTGATTAGATACCTTGTCATGGGCAACGCTATAAATTATTGATACACTACTCACATTAAAGCAATGGCTTGATATTGCCAAGTTTTTTCATCATTCAATCTCTTACTTTGTGGTTAAAGGATCCTATATGTCGACTATTTTTTCCCCTGAACATATCAATGCTCATCAAGCGTTATTGCAATTTTTATCAATGAATCCCGTTCAGCAATATAATGTCTCCACTAAGACTTGGCACGCAGCTGAAGATATCTTTTCTGCTACTTTGACAACCCCTGTTCTGACAATTTCAGCACAACATTTGAATGCGTATTTGGTCCAATCTATTTTGGCTCAACTACCTAGTGATGTGTCTAATATAGCCATTCGTTTGCATCCATTATCCGATGCGTTTAGTGCGTCTGTGGTCCAAGTAGTCTTGAACGAAGCCGTCGATAAAGCGTGGCTAGCCGCTATTGCTACACAATATTATGTTGATGTATTCTGTATTACCGATGCACCACGATTAGCCGATCCTGGTGTCATTGTGATGGATATGGATTCGACGGTGATCCAGATTGAATGTATTGATGAAATCGCCAAATTATGTGGTAAAGGAGATGAAGTCAGCGCTGTAACTGAGTTAGCGATGGAAGGAAAATTAGATTTTACACAAAGCTTACGTCAACGAGTCAGTGTGTTAGATGGCATTGATGTGAATCTGCTTAAAGGTATCCGTGATAGTATTCCATTGATGCCAGGCATTCATGCTTTATTACAAACGTTACAAGGTAATGGCTGGAAAACGGTCATTGCGTCTGGCGGATTTACTTTTTTTGCACATTATCTTCAGGCGCGTTTAGCGCTTGATGGTGCCCACGCGAATGAGTTAGAAGTCGTTGATGGCCGGTTAACCGGACATGTATTAGGAGATATTGTTGATGCTCAGGTTAAAGCGCAAACGGTGCTAAATTATGCACAGCATTTTGATATTCCTTTGTCCCAAACCATCGCATTGGGTGATGGTGCGAATGACTTGGTCATGATGGGACAAGCAGGATTAGGTATGGCATTTCATGCTAAGCCGGTCGTAGAGGCGCAAGCAGATGCGGCAATTCGTTTTGGTGGGCTAGAGCAAACCTTATACGCCTTAGTGTAAGGTTATTATCAAGGTGGGATAATGCGCGTTATCCCACTTTACTTTGCACCAACTGCGGATGATTCGCTTGGATCACCTGCCAATCATAGCCATGTCGATATAACACTTCATCAGTAATATCCAAAATATAGCCAAAACCTTGGATATGTTTGAGTTTATCGACCACTTTTTCCGCTTTATAATTCGCATGTTCATGCAAATAATCGAGTTCTGTCTTAATCGTATCAAGCTCAACCGTTGTGGTGTCTTTTAGAATCAATTTAATCGCTACAAATTCGCCGAGCGCTAATGCCTTTTTAATAAACTGTTGGCGTTGCGTGCTCGATGTGAATTGTTGATTGATATACGGCACAATCACATCGTTAATATGGGATTTTTCCGGACAATAGCGAATAAATATTTCATGCTCTTGTTCGCCCATACCCATTTTAAGTTGTGCCAGGCAGCGACGAATAAAAGGGGAGGGTTGATCTCTGTCGCGGTATAAAAACTCTAAATTAAAATGCCCTTCAATAGAAAAACGCGTCAACATACTTTTTAATCTACCATCACCTTGATTATAGACTGAAAACTCAGGCGTAAATAAGTGAGTACGCTGGTTAATAAAAAATGCAATATTCATGGCGTTTTTGGCATAGATGCAGCGTAACGCGTGCGATAAACCCGGTGTCTCTTCGGGCAATAAATCCGCTTTGAGCTTTTCTTTATTACGTTTGATCAGCTCCATAAAAAATGGATTTTCTTGCTGGGCTATTTGCGAACCAGTATAGCGCAGATGAATAATATGGCGGTTAGTGTGAATATTTACTATTTCATAGGTTAGGTTGGTTAAATCAAAGCGTTTGGTCATAGTTTGTAAGCGGGCAAATGCTAAACTCACATTGGTGTCAGTCAGTTCAGGGAGCGGCTCATCTAACTCGATTCTTAAGCCACTCATTGAAATATCTTCGGTGACACCAGAATAGGAATGTCCGGCTGCAGTTAGCTCAACATTCGTACGTAAGTGATACCGAGTTTCTTTACGAATATCTTGGTATTTATAACGTCGGATAGTGAGTTGTGGTGGCAATTTATTATGCGCATGCGCAAATTGATGTAATAACGCGATTTTACTTTTATCTAATGGGATCTGTTGGTAATAACGCATCGCAAATGAATCGGTCAAATCAGATACTAAGACAATATAACGTAAATCAATCAAGTGCTTCATCAAGCGTGCAGACGGCGGCATATTTTCTGTTTTGGCATCTTTGTGACCCTCATTAGGGATCGATAACGGGGTGTAGGCTTGTGTCGGTGACATATGACTGAGTTGCAGTTTAAACACACGCCAGCTCGCTTTATGTGCACCATAACTTAACAAAATATTTTTAGTACCTGGTTGAGCTTCTAGTTCTGATTGACTCGCAGAATAAAAATACACTTTGTTATTTTTGACATGATTAAAGGCATAGACGAAAATTTCACGTTGGTCTGAGTTTTTGCTAATTAACTCTTCAATCCTAGATTGACTTACCAAATTACCAATACGTTGTTGGTGCTGTTCGTCCTGCCAATAAGAAAGAATATTGGCGTTACCACTATTACTCATGGCAAATTTAGGCTGCAGAACTTCACTCTGTGGATGTGCTTTATCAACTTGATGGGAGATATACACAGGAAGTGATGGAAACCTTGGTGTGAAATATTGCTCGCAGACTTTGTTTTCGACCGCGTTGATCGTATTTTCTAAATTTATTTTATAGCGGTATTTATTGCCTCGAATAAAGTTAGCAATAAATTCGGTAACTTGCGGCTCATTATGAGCTTGAGCCCGATGTAAAAAAATCCGCAGTTCATCACTGTGTTCAACCACTCTAACGACATCATATTCAATTGTTGTATTGGCGATAGTGCTATATTCGTTGGCTAAGCCATCAAATACAATAATCACATTATCTCCCAGTTTGACGTCCACATTTTTGTTTACTTTGACTTGCAACCCCATGATCGACAGATCAACTGTTTTTAAATGATACTTAGTTTCCACTGCTGTGTATAACAATACATTAATCGAAAAATGCATCCGTTCAGAACTGCGTTGTGGGTAATTAAAAAACTGCAATGTAGGAGAGACAAAACTATGTGTTTGGGTCGCATCAGCTTTACCCGCTGTCATTTCGTATTGTAGTTGTTGCAGAGCCTCAAAGACACCAACGCTATATCGGCCATAGCGGTGATTTTCAGATTCAAAACGCTCTATCCCAAGTGGAGTTAATAGATGGATAAGTTGCCCAAAGCCGTAGGGCTGACAGGCATTCGGCGCAACGGCACGCATGTCGATGACGGTATTACATGGCGCTTGTAAACGAGTGATTTCTGCACGAACTAAGCCTTGGTCATGAATCGATAACGATTCAAATACAGGGTGCTTAAATCCCGCGTCAGGATTAGTTTGCAGCCCATCTAAAATGACATCTAAGGCTTGTATATGAGCAGGTAATGTTAAAGGCATGGTCTAGTTTATCCGTCTACGGCCAAATTTATAAGGTGAAAAATAGTGCATTCTTTCCTAAAAGTGTAAACTGTATCGGCAATTTTCGCGTTAAGTTAAATTGAGGTCTGAGTGAATGGCAAAAGCAGATAAAACCGCATTTGTGTGTACTGATTGCGGTGACTCCGCAGCACGATGGCAAGGACAGTGTAAATGTGGCGCATGGAATACCATGCAAGAAATCAAAGTTTCTGCGTCTAAAGCGCCTTCTCGTGCGACTAATAAGGTCGCAGGATATGCCGGCATAGGGCAACGTGGCGCCAAAAAAATCAATGATATTGCCTCCGTGGAGACAGAGAAATCTGCAACGGGGATCGGTGAGCTTGACCGTGTGTTATCCGGTGGGATCACTGTTGGCTCCGTCAATATTATTTCAGGCGATCCTGGGGCGGGTAAAACCACCTTGTTATCTGATTTAGTTGCACGCATGTCGATGCGCATGCAATCCTTGTACTGTACCGCTGAAGAATCTTTATCACAATTTAAAAACCGCGTGAACCGCCTCAAATTAGAGTACAACGAAGACCAACTCTTGTTGCTTTCCGAAACCAGTGTGGAAGCGATAATAGAAGAATTAGAGACCCATCAAATTAAGTTTGCGGTAATTGATTCGATTCAAGCGGTGGTGACGGACAGTGCTAATGGTAGTCCAGGTTCACCCTCGCAAGTGAAAAGTGCCGCCCAAGCGTTGACGCAGTATTGTAAACAAAATGACGTGACTATGTTTATCATCGCACACGTTAATAAAAACAACGAAATCGCAGGTCCACAAACCTTAGTGCATATTGTCGATGCATTACTGCATATTGATACCAATGATGGCCAAGTGCGTACCCTACGTGCCAACAAAAACCGCTTTGGCGATATTGATACTGTGGGGATTTTTAAAATGACTGAGCGGGGGATGCTGAGTGTTGATAATCCCAGTGAGATCTTTTTATCCGGCTCGTCCACGGCTTCGCCTGGCTCTGCGATTACCTGTATTCGTAAAGGCAACCGTAATTTGTTATTGGAAATCCAATGTCTGACTACCGATACGGAGGCAGAATACCCGCAGCGAGTATGTGTGGGATTAAACATGAATCGGATCAAGATGCTCACCGGCGTATTACGCAAACACACCAAGACTAAGATTTTTCACGATACGTTTTTTAATATCGTCGGCGGACTTAAAATTGAAGAGTCAGAAACTTGTATTGACTTGGCTTTAGTGACCGCGCTGCTCAGTTCATTGCATGAATTTGTAGTGCCACGTACCAGTTGTATTATGGGAGAGTTGAGTCTGAATGGCGATGTGCGTCCGATTGACAGTGGCGTGCCTCGGGTTAAAGAAGCCGCTCAGCATGGCTTTACCGAGATTTATATTCCGTTTCGCAATTATCACAAATCCATGGAAAACTTAGGTGCACGGATCGTACCTGTCAAAACCATCCATGAGCTGCTAGAGTTAATCAAGTAAGCCAAAACTGACTTACCGGACGCATATTATTTCCTATTTATTTACTGATTTTTTTGTATTTCAAGCGATGTGGCTCAACGATGTCAGAGCCAAACGTCGCTTTTAACCACGCTTCATAATCGGTGAAGTTACCTTCGTAGAAGTTAATTTTACCGTCATCACGATAATCTAAGATGTGAGTAGCAACCCTATCCAAGAACCAACGGTCATGCGATATGACCATGGCACAGCCTGGGAATTCTAATAGGGCATTTTCTAATGCCCGTAAGGTTTCGACATCCAAGTCATTGGTTGGTTCATCGAGTAACAGCACGTTGCCGCCGGCTTTTAATAATTTGGCTAAATGCACACGGTTGCGTTCACCACCGGATAAATCTTTGATGAATTTTTGTTGATCGTTACCTTTGAAGTTAAAGCGTGAGCAGTATGCTCGTGAATTAATTTCAAAATGTCCGATTTTAATAATATCTTGTTCGTCAGAAATTTCTTTCCAAACAGTATTGTTTTCGTTCATGTGATCACGAAACTGTTCTACTGAGGCAATCTTAACGGTATCACCTAACGTGATCGAACCGGCATCGGGTGCTTCATCGCCGGTCATCATTCTAAATAACGTTGATTTACCCGCACCGTTAGGACCGATAATACCGACAATCGCGCCTTTTGGTACTTTGAAAGTTAAATCATCGATAAGTAGGCGGTCACCGTAGGATTTGGAGAGGCCTTGCACTTCAATAACTTTATCGCCCAAACGTTCACCGGGTGGAATAAATAATTCGTTGGTTTCGTTACGACGCTGGTAATCACTGGTATTGAGTTCTTCAAAACGTGCCATCCGCGCCTTAGATTTACTCCCTCGGCCTTTGGGATTGGTGCGTACCCATTCGAGTTCTTGTTGGATTGATTTTTGGCGCGCATTTTCAGATCGTTCTTCTAGCTGTAAGCGGGCGTCTTTTTGTTCAAGCCATGAAGAGTAGTTGCCTTCCCATGGGATCCCCATACCGCGGTCGAGCTCTAAGATCCAACCTGCGACATTATCTAAGAAATAGCGATCGTGCGTAATGGCCACAACAGTGCCTTCATAGTCATGTAAGAAACGCTCTAACCAAGCAACTGATTCTGCATCCAAGTGGTTAGTGGGTTCATCGAGTAACAGCATATCGGGTTTTTCAAGCAGCAATTTACACAAGGCAACACGGCGACGCTCACCCCCTGATAATGTACTGACATTGGCATCCCAAGGTGGTAAACGTAACGCATCGGCGGCACGTTCTAACGCATTGTCTAAATTATGCCCATCTTTTGCTTGAATTAGCGCTTCTAATTCACCTTGTTCTTTGGCAAGGGCATCAAAGTCTGCATCTTCTTCGGCATAGGCGGCATACACTTCATCTAAACGACTCATCGCACCGGCGACATCTGCGACAGCTAATTCAATATTGCCACGCACATCAAGGCTTTCATCCAAGTGTGGTTCTTGTGGTAAGTATCCTATTTTTATGCCAGCTAATGGACGTGCTTCACCTTCAATCTCAGTGTCTAAGCCAGCCATGATTTTTAGTAAGGTTGATTTACCAGAACCATTGATACCCAGCACGCCAATTTTTGCGCCAGGAAAAAAACTTAACGAAATATCTTTGAGGATAAATCGATTGGGTGGGACGATTTTGCCCACACGGTGCATTGAATAAACAAATTGAGCCATCACTGTGCCTTCTGTAAAAGATGTTTTGCTAAGGTAATCTATTATAATTACTACTATTGTAATAGAAAAAGTAGGGGAACTACTAGATAAGTGTGGCGCTTTTTAATAGCATGTCTCTTTTATTGATTCGATTAGGCTTTTTTCATGACATCAGTTTCTCTTGCTACGCTGGCTCAACATATCAATGCGACGATCCAAGCTTCGGCTGACGATGTCGTTGCTGCCGAAAGTATCATGATCCATAAAGTGGCCCCGCTAGACAAAGCCCAGAGTGGCGATGTCGCATTTTTAAATGATAAAAAATACCTCAAAAGCCTGGCGACCGCTAAGGCGAGTGCTGTGATTTTAACGCAGAAACTAGCCGCCGATTATGATGGCGTAGCTTTAGTCGTCAACGATGCTTATATCGGTTTTGCGTTAGCGGCGCAGTTACTAGACCCGACCCCTAAACCGCATTATGCAATCCATCCCAGTGCATATGTGGATGAGACTGCGCAGCTAGGCAACAATGTCAGTGTCGGCCCCAACGCTGTGATTGAAGCTGGGGTAGAGCTCGGTGATGACGTATCCATTGGTGCAGGGGCGGTGATACGTGTCAATGCCAAAATAGGCGCGCAGAGTATGATTCATCCTAATGTCACGATTTATCATAGTTGTGAGTTGGGTGTGCATGTCGTGATCCATAGTAATACCGTCATCGGTAGTGATGGGTATGGCTATGCGCCTAACGGTGGAAAATGGATCACTATCCCACAAACGGGCAAAGTGGTGATTGGCGATTATACAGAAATAGGTGCCAGCACGACGATTGATCGTGGTGCGTTAGAAGATACGATTATCGGACAGCATGTGATTATTGATAATCAAGTCCATATTGCCCATAACGTGGTGATTGGTGATGGTGCATGTTTGTGTGGCGGTACGATGATGGCCGGCAGTGTTAATATAGGTAAAAATGTCATCATCGCAGGCACGGTAGCGATCAATGGGCACATTAGTATTTGTGATAATGTACAAATAACCGGCAATACCATGGTGACAAGTGATATTACCGAACCCGGTGTATATTCATCAGGCATGCCACATTCACCTTACAGTGAATGGCGTCGGAATTCTGTCAGGATCAGGCAGTTAGACAGCGTATTTAAACGCGTTAAGACCCTAGAAAATCAAGTGCAACGAATTCAGTCCAGTGACAGTGATGAGTAAAACACAATATGTAGTGGTTTTTTAGGTCGTTTTTGACTAAAATACAGCCTTAAAATTTTTCAATCCCATTTTATTTTACTAACCCTTTTTCATAGGTGCTATCAATGCTAGAACGCAACATGAACATTGCAGATTTTGATCCGGAATTAGCGAAAGCTATTGAACTTGAAAATCAACGTCAAGAACATCACATCGAGTTAATCGCGTCAGAGAACTATTGTTCTCCGCGAGTGCTTGAAGCACAAGGTTCACAGCTGACTAACAAATACGCGGAAGGGTATCCAGGTAAACGTTATTATGGCGGTTGTGAGTATGTTGATATTGTTGAAAACTTAGCGATTGACCGTGCTAAAGAATTATTCGGCGCAGATTACGCGAACGTTCAGCCGCATGCCGGTTCACAAGCGAATACAGCTGTATTTGGTGCATTACTCAATGCTGGCGATACGGTGTTAGGGATGAGCTTGGCACACGGTGGTCACTTAACTCACGGCTCTCACGTCAACTTTTCTGGTAAGATTTACAATGCTGTGCAGTACGGCATTGATGAAAGCACCGGGATTATCGATTATGCAGAAATCGAAGCACTGGCATTAGAGCACAAACCTAAAATGATCATTGGTGGTTTTTCAGCATACTCAGGTATCGTTGATTGGGCTAAATTCCGTGAAATCGCTGACAAAGTTGGTGCATATTTATTAGTTGATATGGCGCACGTTGCTGGTTTAGTTGCTGCGGGTGTTTACCCAAGCCCTATCCCACACGCACACGTTGTGACGACGACGACACATAAAACCTTAGCCGGTCCTCGTTCGGGTTTGATTTTATCTGCTTGTGGCGATGAAGATATCTACAAGAAACTAAACAGTTCAGTATTCCCAGGTAACCAAGGTGGTCCGTTATGCCATGTTATCGCTGCTAAAGCCGTTGCCTTCAAAGAAGCGTTACAGCCTGAGTTTAAAGTGTATCAAACCCAAGTGGTAAAAAACGCTAAAGCGATGGTTGAAGTGATGCAAGCACGTGGATACAAAATAGTATCTAACGGCACAGAAAACCACTTGTTCTTACTCGATTTAATCGACAAAGATATTACGGGTAAAGACGCTGATGCAGCATTGGGTTTAGCTAACATTACGGTTAACAAAAATTCAGTTCCTAATGATCCACGTTCTCCGTTTGTTACTAGTGGTCTGCGCATCGGTACACCTGCGATCACGCGTCGTGGTTTCAAGGAAGCAGAAGCGCAACAAGTTGCGACATGGATTTGTGATATCTTGGATAATATGGGAGATGACAGTGTTATCGCTCGCGTTAAACAAGAAGCAGTTGCATTGTGTGAACAGCACCCTGTATACGGATAATACCGCACAATTATCCCATTGATATTAACCGGCTTCGTGCCGGTTGATTTGTTTTTACAGCACATCTTTTTTAACGAGAAATGTTATGTTTTGTCCATTTTGTAGTGAACAAGAAACCAAAGTTATCGATTCGCGTCTAGTTTCCGAAGGTCATCAGATCCGTCGTCGCCGCGAGTGTTTGGCTTGTAAAGAGCGTTTTACTACCTTTGAAGTGGCTGAATTAGTCTTACCTCGTGTGATCAAGCGTGATGGTTCACGCGAACCCTTTAATGAAGAAAAACTGCGTTTAGGTTTGCAGCGTGCATTAGAAAAACGTCCAGTTAGCACTGAAAACGTTGAAAAAGCGATTAATCAAATCAAATCGTCATTGCGTGCAACAGGCGAGCGTGAAGTTGAAAGTGAATTAGTGGGTAACTTGATCATGGATGAGCTCAAAGACTTAGACAAAGTCGCGTATGTGCGTTTTGCATCAGTCTATCGCTCGTTTGAAGATATCCGTGAGTTTGGTTTAGAAATTGCTAAACTAGGTCAAGGAGCTGGTCAAGGTCTAGCCTCAGAGCTGGCTCAACCGAATGAGGGCAAAGCTAAACCCAATAAAAAACACGGCAAGCAATAACCATGTATTCATTGCCGGCTAATGATTCAACTCTGTTCAGTGCCTTTGATCATGCCATGATGAGCCAAGCATTGCGCTTAGCTAAATTAGGGCAGTATACCGTTGCACCCAATCCATTAGTGGGATGTGTGATTACGTTAGACGGGCAAATTATAGGTCAAGGACAGCATCAACAAGCAGG
>DBBN01000105.1:14743-15101 GCA_002292215.1 Glaciecola sp. UBA983
CATGCACTCGCTAAAGTTGATGAGTTAGTCCAAAAGGGGGAGTTACAGCGCGCACAATTAGCCTATGCTTGTGCCTATGTGACACTCGAACCTTGTAGTCATACAGGACGCACCGGACCTTGTGCAGATGCGTTGATAAAGGCTGGAATTGGACAAGTTATTATTGCTATGCAAGACCCGTTTGAGCAAGTCGCCGGACGCGGTATTGCCAAGCTAGAGGCGGCAGGCGTAAAGGTTAAAGTCGGCTTGCTTGAAGCTGAAGCTCGTGTCATTAATCGTCATTTTTTAAGCATCGTAGAGCGCCAACGTCCATTTGTTACCGCTAAACTAGCTACTTCATTAGATGGCAAAATAGCGC
>DBBN01000003.1:0-19998 GCA_002292215.1 Glaciecola sp. UBA983
ATGGATTTTTATCTGAAAATGCAGACTTTGCTCGCACGTGTACTGAACATAAAATAATATTTGTCGGACCGGATGAATACGCGCTAAGAAGTATGGGCTCAAAATCACAAGCCAAAACGATCATGCATCAAGCACAGGTTCCGCTTGTCCCTGGTTATCACGGTGCTGAACAAGCACCTGCATTATTACAAGCTGAGGCTGATAAGATTGGCTATCCAGTAATACTAAAAGCCTCAGCCGGTGGCGGTGGAAAAGGCATGCGCATTGTTAACATCGCTTCTGAGTTTTCGGCGGCACTCGATGCTGCTCAACGTGAAGCAATGGCTAGTTTTGCTGATGCGCACATGTTAGTAGAAAAATATATCGCTCAACCTCGCCATATCGAAGTTCAAATATTTTGTGACCGTCATGGCAATGGGGTGTATTTATTTGATCGAGATTGTTCAGTCCAACGGCGTCATCAAAAAATTGTAGAAGAAGCCCCTGCCCCAGGTTTAAGTGATACTTTGCGACAAAAAATGGGAATTGCAGCAGTTAATGCTGCATTGGCTATTGATTATGTCGGTGCGGGGACTGTTGAATTTTTGTTGGACAGTAATGAACAGTTTTATTTCATGGAAATGAATACACGTCTGCAAGTCGAACACCCTGTTACCGAGATGATCACCAATGAAGATTTAGTCGCATGGCAACTTGCGGTAGCAAACCATGATGTGTTGCCCAAATCACAAGCACAACTGACTTGTACTGGTCATGCGATTGAAGTGCGTGTTTACGCAGAAAACCCTAATGATAATTTTTTACCTGCGACTGGGATGTTACAGGCATACCAACCGCCTGAATCGAATGCCGACGTGCGAGTGGATAGCGGTGTTATCCAAGGTGATGAGATCGGTATTTATTATGATCCTATGTTTGCCAAATTGATTTGCAAAGGACGTAATCGTCAAGAAGCACTACAACGCTGCCAACAAGCATTACAGCAGTTTTTTATTGCAGGGGTGACGACTAATCTAGGATTTTTACAGGTTATTTTATCCCATCCTGCGTTTGTAAAGGGTCAAGTCAGTACGCATTTTATTGCTGATTATTACGCTGAGTTATTGCCACAACAATTCGCTCCGCCGCCGCAAGTAATTGTCGGACTTGCCGCTCTGATCCAGCACACTCATAACACAATGCAGCAAGCGAATAGCACCATTCCGGCTAACTGGCGCGCCAATCTCCCCCATACAACGTTAATGCAGATGCATTTATGCGCAGATGCTGATGTGACATTCTCCGCAAGCGTTAGTCGTCGCTTGGATCTACATAACAGTCAAAAGAATGATAAAGACGGCTGCCAATATACTATCGTACATGAACATCACAGCCATCATGTTGAACTGGAAGCGACGGGACAGCCTTATCATTATATGACGACAATCAATCATCAGCGGACGCCCATCTATGCCTGCGAATTTTCGTGTCATCATTGGGCTATACTGTATGCCGGACAGCAATATTCGATTAGATTGGTACAACCGGATCTGGGTGAACACAGCAGTACACAAGATCATGCCTTTGTAGCGCCTATGAATGGCACCGTTGTGCATATTCCGATTACGCCTCCTTGTCACATTCAAAAAGGCGACACAGTCATGGTCATTGAAGCGATGAAGATGGAGCATAATATCGTGGCACCTTGTTCGGGTAAAATTACAGAAGTGTTCTATCAAACCGGTGCACTAGTATCAGGTGGAGTTACTGTCGTCAATTTTGTAGCAGAGGATGAAATATGAGTAATGCTGTTTCCATCGTAGAAGTAGGTCCTCGCGATGGCCTACAAAACGAAGCCACAAGTTTAACGACCATCGATAAAGTACAGTTTATTGAGGCGTTAGCACAAGCTGGCTGTAAGCGCATTGAAGTGGGCAGTTTTGTGTCACCTAAATGGGTCCCACAAATGGCCAATTCGGATGAGGTGTTAACCCAAATACATAGAAAACTGGGCGTTACCTACTCAGCGTTAACCCCCAACATGCAAGGCGTAATACAAGCTATTGCGAGCGGTGCCGATGAAGTCGCCATATTTGGAGCCGCGTCGGAAGCGTTTACGCAAAAGAATATCAATTGCAGCATTGCCGAAAGTATAAACCGCTTCACACCTGTTATTGCTTATGCACAAGCGCATTCAATACCAGTACGCGGTTATGTATCTACTGTAATGGGCTGTCCATATTCAGGCAACGTCCCCTTAAAAGACGTCGTCAACATCGCAGCTCAATTATATCAATTAGGTTGTTATGAAATTTCGTTAGGCGACACAATTGGCGTCGGGTCACCGACACAAACGAACGCATTAATCACGGCTGTTAGCCACGTAGTTCCTATAGCGAACCTTGCGGTACACTTTCACAATACCTACGGCCAAGCATTAGCCAATGTATTAACAGCCATTAATGCAGGCGTACGGATTGTCGATACCAGCGCCGCCGGCCTAGGTGGATGCCCTTATGCTCATGGAGCAAGTGGTAACTTAGCGACAGAAGATTTGGTGTATATGCTTAATGGTATGGGTATGGCAACAGGAATAGATTTACCAGCCTTGATTGCCGCTAGTAAACCTATATTGCAAACCCTCAATATCAGACCAGCATCAGCCGTAAATATAGCGATGAGCCGGTAATAATATATTGCTAAGTATTTGTCATACTACATATTTTTCAATCTATTAACTTAATTTTAACTAGTATCAAGTAACAAAATATTATACTATTATTCTTCTATTTATGTTAGGACACAAGGAACCAGTTATGCATAACAATAGCCCTCGATATATTAGTAATTTAACACGCGATACCTATGCCTTAGTACTCGCAGGGGGGCGAGGTTCACGTCTTCATGAATTAACTCAATGGCGTGCTAAACCTGCCGTTTATTTTGGTGGTAAATTCAGAATTATCGATTTCCCATTGTCTAACTGTATTAATTCAGGCATTCGTCGTATTGGGATTTTATCTCAGTATAAATCTCACTCGCTGATCCGTCACGTCGTTCGTGGTTGGGGTCACTTCAAAAAAGAACTGGGCGAATCCATTGAGATTTTACCAGCATCTCAACGCTTTTCTGATGACTGGTATCAAGGCACAGCTGATGCTGTTTATCAAAACATCGATATTATCCGTGATGAACTTCCTAAATATGTCATGATTTTATCAGGTGATCATATTTATCGTATGGACTACGGTAATATGCTGGCGAAGCATGTTGAATCTGGTGCTAAAATGACAGTTTCTTGTATGCGTGTTCCTTGTGCAGAAGCTGCTGGCGCATTTGGTGTGATGGCCATTGATGAAAACAACAGTATCACAAGTTTTACTGAAAAACCTGAAGTCCCAGCACCATTAGCTGATGACCCTGAAAATTGCTTAGCATCGATGGGTAACTATATTTTCGATACTGAATTTTTATTCGAGCAACTTGAAAAAGATTCACAAACCAAAGGTTCACAACGTGACTTTGGTAAAGACATTATTCCTTCTATTATCAAAGAACAAAAAGTCAATGCGTTTGAATTTGGTCTCGGTGAAAAGAACAACTATTGGCGCGATGTGGGTACCATTGATAGCTTCTGGGAAGCGAATATGGAACTTGTTGAGCCAGTACCGGCCCTCAACTTGTACGACGAAGAGTGGCCAATTTGGACTTACCAAGAACAACTTCCTCCAGCAAAATTTGTCTGGGATAGTGATGACCGTCGTGGTCAAGCCATCAACTCAGTCGTATCGGGTGGGTGTATTATTTCAGGCTCGTTATTGAAGCGCAGCTTATGTTTTTCTAATGTACGCGTGCATTCTTATTCGTATATTGAAGAAGCGGTAATGTTACCTAATGTCGAAGTCGGTCGCCATTGTACGATTAAAAAGGTGGTTCTTGACCGTGGCTGTATTATTCCTGAAGGCATGGAAATTGGGGTTAATCATGATGATGACCGTGCCAGAGGTTTTAGAGTCTCCAGTGCCGGTGTCGTGCTAGTCACGCCTGATATGTTAGAAGCCTTAGCAGCTTCATCAACTCCGACGGCTTAAACGTCAATAGCTAATCTAACCGTTGTATGAATTCACTAATTTGTACAGCGGTTAATTCAGGCTCTTCAAACACAAATAAATGTCCCCCACTCACCGTTGCTTGTTCAATACTCGGATTACCTTTAATAAAGGGTTTAACAAATACCGGTAAGGTTACATTTGTATGTGTCCCTGTCAGTAATAGCCCTGGCACTTTACATTGACCATAATATTTATGTAAATTAGTTGGGATGGTTCTAAATATTCCCACTTCAACGTCTACATTGAACGTCAGCTGTTGTACATCGCCGACAATTTGTGTTGCGCTCGCAACATAATCTTGAATACATTGCGGGTCGAAATTTTTAAACAATGATTTATGTGAGAAATACTGACTGATGTCCTCTCCGAGATCCCATCGTTGTTTGCGCTGTTTTGTGCGTTTTGCTGGAGTCACATGATCCATTAAGCCAAATATTTTCAACCCTTCAAACATACTACCGCCAATGCCTGTGATCAATGGCGGATCACACAATACGACGGCTTTAAATAACTCAGGATCCCGACAAGCAGCAAGATATGTGATCACAGCACCAAAACTATGCCCAATTCCAATTACCGGTTCACTGGCTGTGAGCTTGATATAGTCAATAAGCTCAGAAACTTGATGTTCCCAATTATTCACAATTGGATATTGTGGATCATGTGCATATTGATGTTTGGCAATAATATTGATGGGTGAAGTGATGTGCTCATTTAAAGCACTGAAAAAGGTTTGGTAAGACGGAGCAGGAAATCCGTTAGCATGCGCAAAATTAATAGTGGTCATTCATACTTCCTTGGAGACGTGCCATGATGATGCAATGGCACTAACATAAAACAAATATGCCACAATTACCGATGAATACAGAATTACTTATTGTGATGAACAACCATCATCTTAGTTAGGTTGCATTTTGAAGCGGTTAAGATAATATTATTCACATCTGACCAGTCAAGAGAATTCAAATGACATTTGATGATGTCCTAGAACAAACCAGTGCCTATTTAGCAGGCGAAAAAGATTCAATCACTATTGCCAATAATTGGTCTCAAGGACGAACTGTGTATGGTGGTATATCAAGTGCTGTTTTGTTTGCTTGTGTTGCAGATAAAATCACAGATGAAAGACCGATTAAAACAATGAACGTGAACTTTGTCGGTCCTTTATTATGTGATGAACCTTTTACCGTATCAGTCACAGAACTTCGTGTTGGACGAAATGTTTCTCAATTACTTGCTATGGCACAACAAAAGGGTAAAAACTGTGTCGTGTTACAAGCATGTTTTGCAAAGAACAGAGAATCTAAGGTCGTGGTGAAAAACGTTGATTCACATGATTTTAGTCTACCTAAAAAGCCGACTTTCATTCCACCTATTCCCAAGGTCACCCCGAAATTCTTACGTCAATTTGATTTGGCGATCCAAGATGGCGGCGTGCCATTTACAGGTCAAAAGACAGCGCATTACAAAGGCTGGTTTAGATTTAAGAAACCGACAAGCACGTTTACCTTTGTTCATTTAGTGGGCTTACTGGATGCCTACCCTCCAACATTAATACAAATGCTCAAATGGCCAACGCCTGCCAGTACCATCAATTGGAATGTCGAATTTTTAGAGAGTGATACGCAATACACTAGCGAAGATTGGTTTGCTTACCATGATATTACGCGCCAAGCGGAATATGGTTACGGCATTACTGAAGCGAATGTATGGAACCATCGCGGAGAATTGATTGCGATTAGTCGCCAACGCGTCGGCATATTTGAATAGCCACCATTACATCGAAACGAAGCTGTTGGTCATAAATAAACTGACAATTGTTAAAATCCTAAAACGGTTGTGCTCAATCGAATCATCCAGTGCTTTGGCACTAATGCCTATTGAAAAGGCATACTGCTCTGGTAACTCAGTGATATCATTCATAAACAATGGATAGGTTTCTAGTAAGGCTTGATGATAAGCCAGTTGCATGACTTTGCTATCGATTGAACCAATGGTTTGTGGAGAATCATGAATTGGCTTAATACATTCAATAATACCAGCTGGGATCTCCCACACCTTCAACAATGTTTCAGTAACATCTTTGTAAGTGTAGCCCATGACTTCAATTTGTTTTTCCCAAGGTTGTTGGTCAGTGCGAAAACGACTGCACGCTAAGGCGATTTCAGGGGTTTTACGCACCACAACCAATTCCCCAATATTATGCAGTAAACCCGCAGTAAAGAAGCGCTCAGGTTCATGCAGAGATAGCTTCTCAGCCCAGTATTTAGCAAATAACGCAGTGCGTACTGAATATTCCCAATACCGGTCTAAATCAATGGTGTGCTTATCCATGTCGGTAAATGCAGCGCTCACACCATAGCCTATTGCGAGGTCGTATACAGATTTAGTGCCTAAGATCTTGACCGCTCGAGAAATCGAATCAACGGGATTACGAAAATTGTACATAGGACTATTCACAATTTTAAGTAATTGTGCCGATAACGTGGGATCAAACTTAACCACTCTCGCAAAGTCATCCATCGAAGAAGAGTCATCTTTAATCAACGATTGTATTTTGGTAACAGCGGTCGGTAAGACAAATATATCCGACGCAAACGAAGCATATTCAATCACTTTGATCATAAAAAAATAGCCTTATATAACTACATATCATGAGTTATGGTATAGAACACTATTTTGATTTTTGCACGTTGTGTATGGAATTAAATCTTACTTGAGTAAATCTTGTGCACTTAAGGCATAACGAGTCGGTGCTTTCTCCATTTTTTTGATTGCTGCATAAACTATATTATTCATTGGTGTATCTATCCCTAAACGCTGACCTGCTATCATTGTCGCACCATTAATAAAATCAATTTCGGTTGCTCGTCCTTGATCGAGATCCCACCACATTGATAATTTGGCATGCGGATCAATATCAACCATTGATTTGGCTAGCCTCGAAAATAACCAATTAGGTAATCTTAATACTGTCGGAATAAACTTCGCTGCCACTTTAGTAATTTTCGGTAACGCGATCCCCTGCGCGGCACATACCGCTAAATGCTCTTGCATCATCAACGCAATGATTTTGCGGTAACCTTTATCGAGCAAGGTTTCTTTAAGAGATAAATTCGATAACGCATTGACACTATTAGTCAAATTAACTTGGCATTTAGCCCATAACAACGCATCCATGTTTGAGCACCATGCACACGGAAATACCTCGCCATATTGTTCGTTAAGTGCGTCAATAACTGGCGAAAAACGCTGATGAAAATCATCGAATACAGGATATTGGCCAAGTGGTAATCGTTCCAACATGACCGTACCGGATGAACCTCGATGAAAATGCCCCTTATTGAGTTTAACCACATTAAACGGAAACATACAACGGATCACCGGATTGTCTGGGAACGCTTGCCGGATGACAGCATCACTACCAATCCCGTTTTGACAACACACTACGATGGTTTGGGGACCTATTAACGGTCTAATGTCAGGCACGACTTGTTTGATACCGGTACATTTTATGGTCAACCACACCACGTTGGGATAACGTTCCGTTGACGCCCATGAGGAAGTATTAGTAACAAACTCTATATTCTGGGTATCCCGAGTTTGCACTGGGGTTGCAAAATCAGAAATCGTCAATCGTGGCCCAAACTGAGATTTCGCATAATCTCTGCCAACCACTAATAGACGTGCATCTGATTGTAATTGCAGGGTGACGTCAGCTAAGTGAGCGGCTAAATAGCCCCCGATTAATCCGGCACCAACAATGGCATGTTCTACGTGCATACTTCTCCCCTTGCGCTCTGGTATTGTTGCCACTGCGATGTTAAGTCAAGAGCGACGATATAATTTTTTGTTTGCCTGAGGTAATATACTGACAAATCGAACAAAAATGAATCTTCGCGTGAAATTATCTGGTAAACAATTGTTAGTAATCGGTACGGTATGGCCTGAGCCCAAAAGCTCAGCCGCAGGTGTGCATTTGTTAAGTTTGATTCAAACATTACAAGCTGCTGGAGCAGTCTGCCATTTTGCTTGTCCTGCAAATAGCTACAAAGCACAACACACTATTGATTTATCGGAGTTGGGTATTACCGCTCACACCATTATCTTAAACGATAGCAGTTTTGATTCGTGGGTCGGGGAGCTAGCGCCGGATATTGTGTTGTTTGACCGTTTTATGATGGAAGAACAGTTTTCATGGCGTGTACGTCAAGCGTGCCCTCAAGCATTGTGTGTATTAGATACTGAAGATGTACATTCATTACGTAATTTACGTCAACAAATAACAAATAAAGCCCCTGCGCTGCCTTTAAGTATTAAGGATTTACATGACTATCATCATGGTAATAACCAAAGCCAATTTGACTTAGACCTAACCGGCTGTTTGCATAACGAATTAGCCCTTCGTGAGCTCACAAGTATGATGAGAATGGATCTGAGTTTGATTATTTCAGCGACAGAAATGGATTATTTGACTCGAAACTACCCAATCGCATCCCAAATCCTACATCATTGTCCATTTCTAGTCCCGCCAATCACATCAAAAACTCAAGCGAGTTGGCTAGATTATGATGCTCGACGTGATTTTGTCTTTATTGGTAATTATCGTCATGCGCCTAATTGGGATGCCGTACAGGTATTAGCGAAAACGATTTGGCCACAGATCCGATCGCAGATCCCTGATGCCAAATGTTATATCTATGGCGCGTATACGCCCGCCAAAGCGCAGCAATTTCATCAACCTAAAAAGGGCTTGTATATCGCAGGCTGGGCGCAAGATGCACAAGATGTATTGGCTAAAGCGCGCGTCAATCTCGCCCCATTACGCTTTGGGGCAGGCTTAAAAGGTAAAGTATTTGATGCGATGCAAGTCGGTACGCCAACGGTTATGACTGATATTGCAGCTGAAGGAATTTTTATGTCAGCTACCGATGATCGCACCAGCCACACCTCGACGGACGACCATCATCAAGCTATCGTAGCAGTCAATGATGATTTTGATAATTTTGCGCAAGCTGCAATTGAGTTGTATAAATCCAGTGAACATTGGCACCAAGCTCAGGCTCATTTTGCACCGCACATATCCGCGTATTTCAATCGCGGAGACCAACAATATGCGTTGGTTGAACGGATCAGTGATGCTTGCAATAACTTAAATCAAAAACGACAAACAAATTTTTGGCAAGCGTTAGTTAATCAACAACAGCTTAAAGCGACTCAATATATGTCACAGTGGATTGAGGCTAAGCAGACAATCGCACAATTACACGAGATAGACCGTCCACCCGCGATTGACTCAAGTGATGACTAACGCCAAGTTGAACTAAGTATTCACAAAAATCAAAGCTAGCACGTTGTTTAGGGCTAAGTGTGTTGGCTTTTTCTAATAAAATAGCGAGTAGACCTTTGATGATCTTGCTAGTGGCAAAAGCCGTGAATTCCCCATTAAACTCCCTTACCCACACATCTACTTCACACCCAGACACATGGTAGGCAGCTGTGTGATATTGTGCAGGCAAGACAGGACAAGCCTTGCTACTGAGCATAATTTGTCTAAACACCCTATCATAGCCACGCAATTCAATAAATTGATCCCCGATTGGTGTGGCTCCAAAGTATGAGGTTTTGACGCTGGTCGCATCACCATTGGTTGTTAAGTACCTAATAGCGGTGCTTAGCGCATTAATAAACAAGTCGATTTCAGCAATCGTGTTGTAGGCACACAGCGATACTCGTATCGTGCCATCTATTCCCAAATGCTGCATCAACGGCATGGCGCAATGATGTCCGACTCGTAAGGCTATATTGTCACGATCAAGCAATCTAAGCACATCATAGTGACTGATGCCGGTAAGTACAAAACTACATAAACTTATTCGTTCAGGATTTTTCGCACCAACAATGGTGATTAAATTGCTCTTTACGGCTAGGTCAGTATTAAGTACTGCAAGCTGTTCCAACAAATGCTGGTGCAAGTGATGTTCGATTTGAAGAATCATTGACTGATGTTGCTGCACAAATCTTGCTGCCGCTCCCATGCCAATCACACCTGATATATTTGGCGTTCCAGCTTCAAATTTTAACGGGTAGGATTGATACCGTACTTCGTCAAAACTAACATATTCGATCATCTCCCCACCCACTTGATACGGCGGTAACGCATCGAGTAAGACATGTGTGGCATAGCCAAAACCGACTCCTGTAGGACCAAACATTTTATGACTGCTACCAACATAAGCATCACAATTTAACGCTTGCACATCTACTTGAATATGGGCTAAAGCTTGGGTTCCATCGACAATACACAATGCTTGATGTTGGTGCGCCCATTTCGTAATGTCTGCGACCGGATGGACACACCCTAAAGCATTAGACACATGCGCAACTGCTACAATTGCAGTGTTATCAGTAATAGCAGAACGTAATTTAATATAATCATAGTTCCCTTTATAGTCAGGCGACAAAGGGGTTATGCGTAACTTTTTTTCGGGTTTTAACCGCTCGACTAACTGCTGCCAAGGTAAAATATTGGCATGATGTTCCGAGGTCAGTATTATGATTTCATTACCCTGCCAGATTGGGTGTTCAGACCGGCATAATTCCCCTAATCCATGCGCTAATAAATTTAATGATTCCGTCGCACCTTTGCTCCAAAATATTTGTTCAGCAGTGGCGGCATTAATTAACTGTGCGACATCATTTCTCGCAGATTCATACGCATCGGTAACACTCGCGGCTAACTGATAAGACGAACGATGGACATTAGCGCTTTGTTGAATATTGGCATGCCAGATTGCATCAATGACGCATTGTGGTTTTTGGGTCGTGGCCGCATTATCAAAATAAATAGAAGATACTGAACTATCAAAAAACGGAAACTGTTTGCGAAAATCGCGCATGCTTTAACCACTGTGAAAATAATTGAACTAATATCTGTAATTTTCGCATGCTTAGGTCTTAAAACCAAGATCCTTTCTGATACACTACGCACATCTAACTTTATTCAGTTTATATATTTATGAAAATTATCTCTTTTAACATCAACGGACTCCGTGCTCGTTTACATCAATTACAAGCCCTCATTGATGCGCACTCTCCCGATGTCATCGGCCTCCAAGAAATCAAAGTGGATAATGCTCAATTTCCGGTCAGTGATGTCGAGGCAATGGGCTATCACGTTGTTTATCATGGTCAAAAAGCTCATTACGGTGTTGCGATGTTAACAAAAGTTGTACCAACGAATGTGCAATATGGTTTACCAACAGATACCGAAGAACATCAAAAACGCTTAATTGCTGTGACACTCCCTACGACTAATGGCAAAGACATTACCGTGTATAACGGGTACTTTCCACAAGGTGAAAACATCTCGCATGAAATTAAATTCCCTTACAAAGTCGCGTTTTATAGTGATTTAACGGCACATTTAAAAGCGAGTCATTCTTGTGATGAACAATATATTGTGATGGGTGATATTAATATCTCCCCGACCGATTTAGATATAGGGATAGGACCTGAAAATGCCAAGCGTTGGTTACGCAGTGGTAAATGTAGCTTCCAACCACAGGAGCGTGAGATGTTAGCAACCCTCCAAGACTTAGGATTACATGATACCTTTCGTCACCTTCAACCTGATTTGACCGAGCGTTATAGCTGGTTTGATTATCGTTCCAAAGGGTTTGTGGATAATCGAGGGCTGCGTATTGATGTGATCATGGCATCGACAGCATTGTTGCCATTGTGCACTGAATCAGAAATAGATTATGAACTGCGTGGCATAGAAAAACCGTCTGATCATGCTCCTATATTTGCGAGCTTTGCGTGCTAATTGGTAATTAGCATTGATAACTACAAAGTATTGAGTGAGGTTTTATGACACTGTTAGAAACGATTTGTTTGGTTTTATACGCAGGGATTTACCTCTACGTGCTTAAGCATATTGATTTTAAAATAATGTTGCAACACAAACGGATCCAACATCTGGTGTTCGGTGCTGGTGTCGTCGTATTTGTTTTGTGGTTATTTAGGGCTGGTATTTATGATGGTCTATCGGTGCACTTTCTATGGTTAAGCGCCCTCTCCTTAACCTTAGGTTTTAGATATGCTGTCTTTATTTCTGGATTGGTATTATTGGGTATTACTATCGTGGGTAAAGAATCATGGTATATGTTGGGTGCAAATGGCTTATTTGGAGTGTTGGTGCCTATTTGCTTAACCTATATGATATTTACCCTGAGCTTTCATAAAATCATGCGTAATATGTTTGTGTATGTGTTTGTTTGCGCGTTTTTCCCTGCGGCGATTGGGGTCGCTATTAAAATGGGATTAATTGGTGGGTTTTATACCTTAAACGGCACCTACTCTTGGGATGTAGTTGTTGATAATTATGAAGTGCTGATCCCACTCATGATATTCCCAGAAGCCATGCTCAATGGTATGACGATGACGTTACTCATTATCTATAAGCCTGATTGGGTGTACACCTTCAATGATAAGCACTACTTTGATCCAGATCCTGAGTAAACTTATACTTTAGCTTGTAACGTCTATACTTATGATAATAGCAGCGAACGAGATGAAGACTATTAATACAGGAAATCAATATGCTAATGAAAGAAACCACTGGCCTTATTATCGTTGATATTCAAGGTAAACTCGCGCGTTTAGTGCATGATAGTGACACCTTAATAGCGAATTGTGAAAAACTGATTAAAGGCGCTCAAGTGCTTGACCTACCGATTGTTTACCTCGAGCAAAACCCTGATAAACTAGGTACTACGGTAGATGAGTTGGGTGTATTGTTAAGTGAATACTCCCCTATTCACAAATACTCATTTAATGCGTGCGATGAGCCTAGTTTCCTAGATGCTTTGAAGAGCCATAATATTGATACATGGTTGGTTTGTGGTATCGAGGCGCATATTTGTCTGTATCAAACCGCTACCGGTTTATCCGAACGCGGTTATAAGGTGCAAGTCGTCAGTGATTGTACTGCTTCGCGCAAGGCATTAAATAAACAATTAGCCTTAACTCGATTACAGCAAAATAACATTGCTATTACGGGGTTAGAAATGTGTTTATATGAAATGGTTAAAGATTGCCGAACCCTTGAATTTAAAGATATTCTAACGCTAATACGGTAACCTAACCGATCACCACACGTTACTCTGGATTTGCTACTTTTACTCTAATTTTGCTATTTGCAAAAAGGAAAGAGTTAAGTGCATTAACCGCTGTTTCAGCTTCGATTTCATCAGGCATTTCAACAAACGCAAAACCTTTTGATAAGCCAGTAGCTTGATCTAATACCAAATCACATTCTGTAACGGTGCCATGGGTAGAAAAAAGTTCACGAACTTCATTCTCGGTAGTCGTGCGCGCAAGGTTACGAACTAAAATTTTCATACTGTTTTACCTATTATAAATTGAGAAGCGATTATCGCAGTTTCTAGTCTACTTACCTAGCTAAATAAGCGGATTAAAGGATATCTTGAATATTGCTCAAATCTGTTTTGCCATTCGCAATTTCATCTTTGCTCAGACCATTGATCTCATGGGGGAACACAATCCATTCATGCGTTTCTTTTACAAAATAATCAGGCACAATGCTCGTTTTATTGTTTTGAGGCTTGTACCACGGACATGCCACACGAATATCTGTCGGTGTATTTAATCGCATCTGGATGCGTAATTGGTTAATTAATGCTTCAACGCTGCGACCAGAATCAAACACATCATCCACAATCAATAGCTTATCTGACGCATTACAATGTTCAATTATATAATGCAAACCATGTACTTTTATTTCACGAGACTGTTGAGCAATCCCTGTATATGAAGACGTGCGCACTGCAATATGATCCGTTGATACCGCTTTATATTCAAAATATTCTTGAACGGCTATCCCGATAGGTGCTCCACCACGCCAGATCCCGATAATAAACTCAGGGCGATAGCCACTTTCGAACACTTGATGTGCTAAGCGAAATGAATCTTCCAGTAATTCTTGGGCGGTAATGTAATACTTATCCATGAGGGATGACCTTTTTATAATTAGATGTCGTGTAAAAAATCGTTAGCACAGCATTATACGCACTTTTACTCATACTTTAAACTTTGTGCTGGTTGTAAACGCAAAGCTTTTAATGCTGGAGGCAATGTAGCAAGCACACACAAGAGTAAAGATACTCCCATAATCCACAGCACATTATACCATTGCAACAAAACAGGTACGGGTTGTCCATCGCCAGATAATGCTAATGGCACATCGAGTAATATCAACAGTGGATTCAAGCCATAGACTAAGATAACGCCTAATATCACGCCCGCACCCGCCCCTTTTATGCCATTAAACAATCCGTTAAACATAAATATTTGCATGATCTGCCATGCCGTTAAGCCTTGAGTGCGTAATATTGCAATGTCCGGCGTTTTTTCAATTACCACCATCACCAATGCAGAAATAATATTAAACGCTGCCACGGCTATCACTAACAGCAACATTAACGACATCATGTTTTTTTCCATTTTGACCGCATCAAATAACGGCCCTTGACGTTCACGCCAAGTCGTATGGGGAATGGATAATGCATTAAGCGCGGCACTTAACTCAGCATAAGCAAACGGATCACTGATAAACCATCGAGTACTGTCACTCGTCTGTGGTTGGCTAGGAGTGTATTTGATGCGTGCGAGACGATGCACATCATCTATATGCATAAAAATAGTTTGGCTGTCTTCAACGGATTGAAGATTGAAAATCCCGCCAACGGTTACGTTGCGTTGAGTCGGCACCCTACCTAAAGGCGTAAAACGTGACGAGGAAGGCAAAATTAAACGCATCGTATCGCCGACTTGCACGTTGAGTTTACGCGCGAGTGCATAGCCAATAACGACGTTGTATTGTTTAGGAACTAATACTGCTAAATCATTAAATACAAAATGATCATTGAGTGATGAATAGTGTTGCATTGTGTCAGGTTCCACACCTTGCAAAGACACCCCTGACAAATCTTGCGCTGATTGCACCAGAGCTTGGCGTTCAATAAACGGCATAGTCGCAATAATTGAGTCTTGTAATTCGGGTTTTAGCTGATTGATAACGGGGTTAAGCAAAGGTTGAGTAATGACAATATGGGGTACAACCCCGAGAATACGTTGCTTTAGCTGGTCTTCTAATCCGTTCATGACCGACAACACCACAATCAACGCAGCGACACCTAAACAAAGCCCTAGTACCGAAAAAAAGTTAATTAATGCGATAAAACTGCTGCTTATTTTGGTTTTACTATAGCGATAGCCGATCCGTGCCGATACAAAACTCATTATGCTTATTATATTCTCATCATGCTTGAATATGTGCATAATACGATACTATGTGTGATAACACCAAGCCATCAATAATAAGGAAAACGAGCATGGAACATGATCAGAATCATTTAGCTCAAAAACAAGCCGATTTTGCGACCTTTTTTATGCTCGAGCATACTGTCAATATTAACTTAGCTTGGTTGGCGTTAGATCATGCTAAACCTGATATGACCTTATTACAGCAGACGATGCCCGATGCATTTGCCATTGCTAATGAAGCCGCAGATCTGAAGACTAGCGCTTTGCGCCCTATACCTAGTCTCGGTGAACAAGGCGAAAAACTCATGACATATCTAAACTTACAATCTCGTAAAATTGATATCCTGTTTACGACCATTTTACAACAACAAGATGATCCAACAGAACGCCACCAGACCCATAAATTTGGAGCCGCAGGATGTGTTGTGCAGTTAGCTCAACCGATTGAGGTAGGCCGCTTTGCGCGTCTCAAAATGTTTATTCCAGAGGAAGCCGCTGCAGTTTTTTGTTACGCAGAAGTCATAAGTTGTGATCTTTTACCGGATTTAGACGTTTATCAAGTATCTTTATTGTATACTGTTATCCGCGAATTAGACCAAGAAGTGTTAGTTCGTTGTACTATGCACCTGCAAACGCAACAGTTAAAAGCGCGTCAAACAGGTGCTAGCTGACATTTTTTTTACTCTTGTTAGGAATATCAAACCCAAAACATGGCTAATATCTTCGCGCCCCCACTACCCAAATTACTGACCGAATCAACTCGCCCTAACCATATTAGTTGGGGAAATCTTGGTGGCTCAAGCTCTGCCTTAGCCATTGCGAGTGCAGCTAAAGAAGACAGCCGTCCTATGGTCGTTATTACGGCTGATTCACCCAGTGCGCTCCGTTTAGAGCAAGAAATTCGCTTTTTTTTACGTCAAGCTGATAGTGCTAATCCTGCATGTGATATCGAAGTGGGTTTGTTTCCAGATTGGGAAACCCTGCCCTACGATCAGTTTTCTCCACATCAAGATATCGTTTCACAGCGGTTAGAAACCCTTTATGAACTGACGGAACAACGTCGTGGTATTTATATCATGCCTATCAATACCGTCATGCAGCGTTTAGCGCCAGTAAGCTATCTGTCACAATATTTATTATTTTTAGAAGTCGGCCAAACGTTAGACATCAGTGAGTTTAGACGAAAATTAGAAAAAGCCGGCTATCTGCATGTATCTCAAGTCATGAGTCATTCTGAGTTTAGTGTGCGTGGCAGTATTATTGATTTATACCCGATGGGCAGTGAACAGCCATATCGCATTGATTTGTTTGATGATGAAATAGAAACAATCAGCCATTTTAACACCAGCGACCAACGCTCTGGTGATAAAGTGCAACAAATTCGGTTATTACCCGCTCGTGAATTTCCAACTGACGATAATGCTCGAAAGTTATTTAGACAAAACTTTCTCAACCAATTCGATGAAAACAACGCTAAAGAATCCGTCTTTTACCAAATAACCAAAGGCACTATGCCTGGCGGCTCTGAATATTATTTACCGTTATTTTTTAATGACACGTCCACCATATTTGATTACCTGCATGAAAACACATTGATGCTAATACATGGTGATGTATTCGGTCGCTGTGAACGTTTTTGGCAAGACATTACCCATCGCTATGACCAATATAGGTACAACTCAGCACGTCCTTTACTCAAACCGGAACAGCTTTATCTTGATTCGACTCAAGTCTTTGCCCGTTTAAAAGAGCGTGCCCGAATAGATATCAGCAGTACTGAACTTGAGAAAAAAGCTGGTCGCCATAACTTTGCGGTCACCCCAATTACCGATATTGCACTCAACAGCCAAGCTAAAGTCCCTTATCAAGCATTACAACGCTTGATTCAAAGTCAAAAGGCTTCATCACGAATTGTTTTTTGTGCGGAAACACAAGGTCGTAAAGAAAACTTAATTAGCTTATTAAAGAAAACTCCCTACGCCCCGACTACGATTAAATCCTTTGCTCAGTATCAAGAAGCCAAAGGCTTATCAAGTGTCGTCGTAGGACGCGTTGAAGATAGCTTTAGTGTCCAGCAAAGCAAAACTGATTCTGTTATTTTTATTACTGAAACTCAGTTACTTGGCCATCAAATTACGCAACGCCGCCGCCGCGACAAACGTCAAGCGACAGACGAAAGCGCCATTATTCGTAACTTAGCTGAACTAGCTACCGGTCAACCGGTGGTGCATATCGAACATGGTGTGGGTCGATTTATTGGCTTACAAACTCTGGATACAGGTGGCGTAACCACCGAATTTGTTGCGATTGAATATGCTAAAGGTGCAAAATTATATGTACCGGTGTCCTCGTTACACTTTATCTCGCGTTACAGTGGGGGTGATCCTGATACCGCTCCGCTACATTTACTCGGTAACGACACTTGGACTAAGGCTAAAGAAAAAGCCGCTAAAAAAGTGCGTGATGTCGCTGCTGAATTACTTAATGTGTATGCAAAACGTGCTGCAAAACCAGGTTTTGCGCATGAGATAGTATGGGAAGAATATAAGAAGTTTGCAGATAGTTTTCCATTTCCCGAAACGCCTGACCAAGAACAAGCGATTAATGCGGTTGTGAATGATATGGGCATGCCGAGTGCGATGGATCGACTGGTGTGTGGTGATGTGGGCTTTGGTAAAACAGAAGTGGCGATGCGCGCGGCATTTATTGCGGCCAATGCAGGTAAGCAAGTCTCTATTTTAGTTCCTACTACACTGCTCGCTCAGCAACACTTCGAAAACTTTGTTAATCGCTTTGCTGACTGGCCATTTAATATCCAAGTGTTGTCACGTTTTGTGTCCGCTAAAGATCAACGTGCAGTCCTAGAAGGAATTGAATCTGGTAATGTCGATATTGTAGTAGGCACCCATAAATTAATTCAAAACGATGTGAAATTTAAAGATCTTGGCTTAGTCATCATTGACGAAGAACACCGTTTTGGGGTGCGTCAAAAAGACAAATTCAAGGCACTACGCGCCGATGTTGATATTTTAACATTAACCGCTACGCCGATTCCACGTACCCTAAATATGGCCATGAGCGGGATGCGTGATTTATCCATTATTGCTACACCACCAGCCAAACGTCTACCGATTAAAACGTTTGTAATAAAACGCAATGATGAAACAATACGCGAGGCGATCATGCGTGAAATTTTACGTGGTGGTCAGGTGTATTTCTTACATAATGATGTCTCAACTATTGAACGTACCTTAGAAGAGTTACAAGAAATCGTGCCAGAAGCACGTTTTGCCATCGGTCATGGTCAAATGCGCGAGCGAGACTTAGAAAGGGTCATGGATGATTTTTATCATCAACGCTACAACGTACTATTATGTACAACAATTATCGAAACGGGTATTGATGTACCGAGTGCCAATACGATTATTATGGATCGCGCGGATCATTTAGGTTTGGCGCAATTACACCAATTACGTGGTCGTGTAGGTCGTTCGCATCATCAAGCATATGCCTATTTGTTAACGCCTCATCCCAAGCGTATGACTAAAGATTCCGTTAAACGTTTAGAAGCTATCTCCTCATTAGAAAACTTAGGAGCCGGTTTTGCCTTAGCAACGCATGATCTAGAGATACGTGGTGCAGGTGAATTGCTCGGTGATGGTCAATCCGGACAAATCGCCACCATCGGTTATAGTCTTTATATGGATATGCTTAACAAAGCCGTCAATGCAATCAAACTAGGTAAAGATCCAGATTTCTCAGCTACATTTAGCGAACAAACCGACATTGAATTACGTATCCCAGCATTATTGCCCGATGACTATATTGGCGATGTTAATTTACGCTTATCTATTTATAAGCGTTTAGCGTCGTGCCAAGATGAACATGAAATTAATGAACTACAAGTTGAAATGATTGACCGCTTTGGACTATTGCCTGAACCGGCTAAACACTTATTTATGGTGACGCACTTAAAACTCATCGCGCAATCGTTGGGAATGAAAAAAATAGAAGCATCAGCTAAAGGTGGTGTGGTAGAGTTCTACCAAGATGCGAAAATTGATCCGAGTTTTTTGATCCAATTAATTCAACAAAACCCACAAGATTATCGCTTTGATGGCCCCACACGTTTGAAAGTCATGATAGAATCAAAGACGGCTCAAGGCCGAGTAGATTGGGTTGAGCAACTGATTATGAGTTTCTTTGAATTTGGTAAAGCAGCGTGAGAAAATGGATGAGAAAAGCGTTACGCGTAACACACAGGCCGAGCGGAAAAATGATATATTTACTAATTATATCAATACTTTGCTGTTTCCCGTCAATTACCCAAGCTCAAGAAGATACTGACTGGTGGTTTGATGTTGAAATCTTAATTTTCAAACATAATAACGCCGAAAATACCGTTACTGAGCAATTTGATACTGTAGTAGACAAGCCATTTTCCCCCCGTATTAGTAATGTGTTTTTACCTTTTTACGTAGTTGATACGAGCTGGATAGAACAAGCGTTACCCAAGTGTGCTAATCTGAACGATGTATTAGCTGAAGAGTTTACTGAT
>DBBN01000003.1:20003-34625 GCA_002292215.1 Glaciecola sp. UBA983
AGTAACTGATAAAGTAACAAATACATTAACGATGTCAGTAGCGAACGAATCATCCAACCAACACATTATACGAATGGATTGTGCTTATACGTTGACATTAAGTGACTTAGTAGAGCGAAGTCAACCCGTCGATCATTATCAAGCCTACCCCACATTACCTATTCATTATGAAGGGATTATCTTTCCTCGCAGTGAATATGCGCATATGTTGCCTCAATCAGAATTACAACTAGTGAGTTTGTACAAAGATGTAAATTGGGATAAATCCTACACCCCTTTGCTCCATACTGTTTGGCGTCAACCGGTACATATTGATGATGAAAACGCCTACTCCATTCCAATTTTAGCCGGTAAAAATTTAACGTATCAAGCGCCTACTCCTCAACTATTGGCGCAACCTTCACTGGAGCAAGCAAATACGCTTATGGGTACTGATAATCCAAGCAATGATTATCCCATCAATGAGTCTCCCATTAATGAGTCCCCTATAAATATTGTGCAAAAAATTAAGCTAGGTTTAGATGGCACAGTTCCTCTCTATCCAGACCAACTCAAAGAAACCCAAGACAAGGCTATGATTGATACGACCTCTGTCTTTGAATTTGAAGGCTTGGTAACGATCTACATTAAATACATTAATCGTGTGCCATACCTACATATCGATAGCCATGCGCTATTTAATACCTCAAGCGTTTCAGATCCTTTGACGATCATCCCGCATACATTTAAACAGCGTCGACGCATTATTTCCAATCAAGTCCATTACTTTGATCATCCCTACTTTGGCATGGTGATTGAATTACGTCGTTATAAACGTCCGGCATTAGCTGCCCTTGAATCATCCACCGAGTCATCTACTAATTAATTTGTAAGGTTCAACTTTCCATGAAAATCTATACCCGCACCGGTGACACTGGTCAAACACAAGTTTACACCCACGAAGTACTTAAAAAAGACAAAGACGATAGTCTCTTACAATGCTACGGCACCTTGGATGAACTGAACTCTTATGTGGGTCTTATCACAGCCCTCTTGGTCGCTGATAACAATAGTCACCTGCAAGCAGACACGACAACCTTACCACACCCTGAGGTGTTTTCGTGGTTAGAGCAAATCCAACGTGATATATTCGCAATGGGATTTGCCATGTCAAATGCGAGCCAACTGCGTGATGGCGGGGTCGAATGGTTAGAATGTTGTATTGATAGTATGACTGAGCGGTTAGCGCCGCAAACTAGCTTTATATTACCTGGTGGAACAGTCAACGCTGCTAATATTCATGTCACGCGAACAATTGCTCGACGCGCTGAGCGTGAATTAGTCACATTACATAAACATACTGAACTAGCACCAAATGTGCTGAAGTACATTAACCGTTTATCCGATTTTATGTTTGTGTTGGCGCGAGCGACGAATGCACAAAGTCAGATTGCTGATATTAGTGTTTGATGCTAGTCACATGCTCGCTTGACGCGTTCAACCGCCAGTTTATAATTAGGATGCCCGAGTAACTGTTGATAATGCAACACTGTTTGTCTATTAATGGAAACTAAGCCTTGTGGTCTCGTTGAATATTGCGTTTGGTGTTGCACAGTATGTCCAAGGTTATCAAGTACTTTAATCGCCTCATCAGGGGCGTTACATATCAATGCCATATCCACCCCTGCGGCTAACGCATGTTCAACACGAGCTAACATATCCCCTGCTTGAGTTGCGGCGTGCATTGATAAATCATCCGAAAAGATCACACCTTGATAGCCTAGTTTTTGGCGTAATGTCTGCTGCAACCAGATAGTAGAAAACCCAGCGGGTTGATCATCAACATTTGGATATATGACATGAGCTGGCATTATGCCCGCTAATAAATCATCTTTAATTAACCGTGCAAAGACAGCCATGTCATGTTCGAAAATATCAGATTCTGAACGCTCATCAATCGGCATAGCAATATGCGAATCAGCTTGCACATTACCATGTCCAGGGAAATGCTTACCTATTGCAGGCATGCCCCATTGTGTCATGCCTTGAATAAAAGCGCGTGCTAACATATCGATTTGAGTCTCACTTGCTGAAAAGCTTCGCTGTCCAATCACTTCTGAGATCCCGTTAATATCTAGTACTGGTGCAAAGCTGATATCAACACCATGTCCTAAACATTCTGCCGCGATGACAGTGCCACACGCCGTTGCTAATGGTTCTGGCTCTGCGTTGGACGCAATATTTCCCATCGCAGGAACGCTCGTAAATCCTTCAATAAATCGTTGCACCCGTCCACCTTCTTGATCAACACTGATCAAGATCGGATGGGATGCGCTGGCTTTAATCTGAGCGGTGAGATGCCGTAATTGCTGTGGATCATAATAATTACGAGCAAACAAAATTACTCCGCCCGTTAATGGATGCCCAATAACTTCTTGCTCCTGTGCGTTTAGTTCACAGCCTGCGACATCGAGCATTATGGGATGCATATGAGTTCCTGTATATAAGAAAAAAACAAGTTAAATACTGCACAAAATTGAGTGTGTAAATATCGACCGGATTGGGTTAATGTATAAACATAATAATATAAAACCAATAAAGGAAGTGCAATTAATGAAATGGTTTAAACGTATAACTATCACCATAGTGCTACTGATTGTCACTGCAATCGGGCTAGTATACCTTTTATTATCAAGTTCAAAAGCACAACTTGATGGTTCTATCACAGCTAACTCACTCAGTTCGCCAGTCACCATTGCTCGTGACCAATATGGGATGGTCAAAATTACAGCAAGTAATCAATTGGATGCGTTTTATGCCCAAGGTTATGCCCACGGACAGGATCGGTTTTTCCAAATGGATTTATTACGACGTAATGCAGCTGGAGAATTATCTGAATTATTTGGTCATGGCGCATTATCACGTGATAAAAAAGCCCGTTTTCATCAATTTAGACAAAGAGCTCAACGAGCCTTTGCGTTATTTCCAGACAATCAACGCGCTGCAGTTGAAAGCTATACACGTGGCGTCAATGCAGCATTAGATGCTTACACCATCGCACCATTTGAATATCTTTTAACAGGATCGACGATGCGTCCGTGGCAAGTCGAAGACTCGTTATTAGCAATTTATAGCATGTATATGGATCTGCAAGGCTCACAAGTTGAGCGTGATTTAACGCTTACGTATTTACACGGACAATATGGCCAAGAAATGGTCGATTTTTTACTCTCTCCTTCGTCATATCAAGCGGCGATTGATGGTTCTACACTGCCCTTAAACGAACAGGCTATTCCTGAGCTACCGCTAGTCACTAGCGCAACGACGATTATCGATGAACCTTGGTTTGATTATTTTGAAGAAGCCGATATCGGCAGTAATAATTGGGCAGTATCGGCACAACATACAAAAAATGAACGTGCGTTGCTAGCCAATGACATGCATTTAGGGTTAAATTTACCCGCCATTTGGTATCGCGCACAAATTCAATACCCGCATAACGGTGAAGATATTACGGTTGTCGGTGTGAGTTTACCCGGCGCACCAGGTATTATTGTCGGTTCTAATTTACATGCTGCTTGGGGGTTTACTAATGCGAATGTGGATAATGTCGACTGGATTGCCCTGCCCGATGACTATGCTACCAGCACGGTTAACGAAACGATAGTGACAACCGAAGGCAGTGAAGATTACGCCATCACCATGAGTGAGTATGGACCGGTGCAGACCATCGACGGGCAACGTTTTGCTCTGCGCTGGGTAGCACATACTGATTATGCAGTGAGTTTTGATTTATTGGATTTAGCGCACGCACATTCTGTTGATTCACTTATGGATGTTGCACAACATATTCGGATCCCAGTCCAAAATATGATGATGGCAGATAGCGAAGGTCAAGTTGCTTATCGATTAACGGGTGCGGTAACTTCACGTGCCCCACTCCAATCCAATGCATTGAGCACGAGTCAATTTGCGACAGTCGCAAATGCATGGCAACAACCAGAAATGATCACACCAATTTATCGTTCACCTACACACCATAAACTATGGACAGCAAATGCTCGGGTATTATCTACAAGTGAGATGTCCCGTTATGGTGATGGCGGGTATGCATTAGGCCCACGCGGCGTACAAATTGCTAATCGTCTAAAAGCTCAAAAGACATTTGATGAACAAGATTTTTTAGCCTTACAGTTAGATAACCGTGCAATTTATATGAAAACATGGCGTGACATGCTACTCGCAACACTAGAACAGGCCGACGACCCACAATATGACCAAGCTATTTTAGCTTTACAAAATTGGCAAGCCTGTGCGTGTGCAAATGATGTCGGCTACACCCTTGCTCGCTACTTTAGAACACAAGTCATGTATGAACTGATGACGCCTCTATATCAAACAGCACAACAAGCTGGCGTGCGTTTTAGTACCATTAATCGCCATTTAGATACTGCCGTCTTGCGACTTTTAGAGGAGCAGCCCACATCCTGGTTAGCGGGTAACTACAAAAGTTATGACAAATTAAAATTAGCTATGTATCAGCAAACTATTAATAAACTCGCGTCCAAAATGCATCTAATTCAAACTAATAAACACATTGACCTGTCACAATTTACTTGGGGTAAGGTTAATGAGCTTAATATTCGTCACCCTATATCAACACAGGTGCCAGTATTAGCAAAGTACCTTGATATGCGCCCTGTACCTGGTTTTGGTGATAGCTTTATGCCAGGGGTTCAAAATGGCACACATGGCGCTTCACAGCGTTTTATCGTACAACCAGGGTTAGAAGAGAATGGCTTTATGTCTTTACCAGGAGGTCAATCTGGACATCCTTTATCTAAGTATTATGATGCGGGTTTTGAAGTGTATGCAGAACATCAAGGACTACCGCTGCTGTTTCAACAACCACAGCATAAGTTGACACTGAGACCGCATTAAGCAAAATACGGCAGTAGTTATATTGCCAAAAAAAATGAGGCGTTATTTACGTTTAGATAAAGAGGCTTGCCATTGCACTTGTGCATTGGCAATATCTTGTTCCGTAACGAGTCGGGATTCTGCACTAGCTAAGGCTTTTGCTATATTAAAAATGAGTAAGTCACGATCAATAATTAACTTCGTGGCTTCTTGATATAGCTGCCCTCGCGCTTCTGGAAATGCCGCTAACAATCCATCTAAAGAATGAAGTTCATGGTAACGCTTTTCCACTTCTTGATTAAACCACGCACGCTTGGCGCGAAATGTCATAAAATCGATAACCTGAGCAGAACGTAAAAATTTAATTTGTTGGGGAGCTAAATTGAGTTGCATTGCTGTATCAATTAAACGTTCTTGTAATGCTATTAGTGCTTGAGGTTGAGTAAATTTCACGGCGCTAAACGCAGTATTAATCACTTCTTGTACGTTCAACAAATCCATCGCGCTTAAGTTGGAAAAGGCGACATCGGCTGTGGTTAATGATAAAGCTAAGGCCAGTTCGTCTTCATCGTTAGGCGAAATATCCGCACTTGCACCCGCACTTGCACCTGTCGGATCGCGAAACAGGATAGCCTCAAAATCAATTTTAGCTTGTTTGGCTTGAGCTACCATCGGTTTGGTAACTTGGTGTTGAATAAATTGAGTGTAAACCAACCAGCTACCGTAACTGAGTAGAGATAGACTACATATAAGCGTAAAAAGCACCCGAAGGTGCTTTAAATATGAAGATTGTGCCATTACTAGGCTTCAGAACCAGGGGCATTTTCGACGCGAGATTTCAATTTTTGACCCGGTTTAAATGTCACTACACGACGTGCTTTGATAGGAATATCTTCGCCCGTTTTAGGATTACGACCAGGTCGTTCTTTTTTAGTTCTAAGATCAAAATTACCAAAGCCGGATAATTTGACTTGTTCACCGTTTTCCAAAGATGATTTGATTTCTTCAAAAAATGCATCGACTAAGTCTTTTGCGTCTTTTTTATTTAAACCCACTTTCTCGAACAAATGTTCAGCCATTTCAGCTTTAGTCAAAGCCATAGAATTACTCTCTTAACGTTGCAGCAAGTTGAGACTTTAATCCTGATACCACTTGGTCTACGCATGCTTGTATTTCAGCTTCTTCAAGTGTTTTTTCAGGGTCAGAAAAGATCAATGAAACTGCCAGGCTCTTTTCACCATCTGCAATCCCTTCGCCTTTATATATATCAAATAATGTTAGGTCAACTAATTGATTTACGCCAACTTTTTTAATACAAGATACGATATCAGCATAACTTACATTGTCTTTGACTACAATTGCTATATCACGTTTATTGGTTGGAAATTTAGAAATAGCTTGCGCTTTTGGTAGTACACGGCCTGTTAACGCAGCCTGTTCTATTTCAAACATAAACACTTTCGCATTCACACCTAACGTCTTAGCAAATTGTGGATGTAATGCCCCAACAAAACCAACAACTTGACCATCTTTAAGGATATCAGCACCTTGACCAGGATGTAATAGAGCTTGTTCTGACTTAGCAAAACTAAACGCGTCAGGTGTTGCCGTTTTCGCAATTAAACGTTCAACATCACCTTTAACCGAGAAAAAATCAACGGCGGTTGCTTCCTGCCAAGATTCCATTAACACCGTACCAGCACATACAGCTGCAATCATAGGTGTTTGTTCGACACCACTAGGCGATTGTTCATTAGCAACAAAACGCAAACCCGTTTCAAATAAACGCACACGTGCTTGTTGGCGTTTTTGGTTATAACCTAATGCTTGTAATAAGCCTGTTACCAGACTAACACGCATCACTGACATATCGGCAGAGATAGGATGAGGTAAGGTTAATGTGGGTGTTCCACTAAATAACGCAGATTGTTTTTTCGGATCAACAAAACTATACGTGATCGCTTCGTCATAACCTTGTTGTAACAATACTTGTTTTAATGCATTTAATGGTAATTGTGCTTCATCAGCTGGACGCATATTTAATGACGCAGTCGGCGCAACATTTGGAATATTGTTATAACCATACACACGTGCGACTTCTTCAATTAAATCTTCTTCAATACTGATATCAAAACGATATGCAGGCACTGAAACTGACCATTGGGCGTTATTATAATCAACACCGAAGCCTAATCGAGTTAAGATCTCTGTTACGGTCTCAGTGGCAATCGAAATACCGATGATTTTAGCTAAACGCGCTTCACGTAAAACTACATCGGTCGCTTGAGGTACATGCTCAATAGCAACTGCTTCAATAATTGGCCCTACTTCACCACCAACAATACTCGTGAGTAACGTCGTAGCTCGTTCCATTGCATCTCTTTGTAGCTGTGGATCAACACCACGTTCATAGCGATGCGACGCATCAGTATGCAAACCATATTGACGCGATTTACCTAAAATTGCATCAGGGGCAAAAAATGCCGCTTCTAATACAATATTATTGGTGTCACTCGTTACACCTGAATGCAAACCACCAAAAATACCTGCCAATGCTAACGCTTTGTGTTCATCAGCAATGACTAGCGTATTGGCGTTTATTTTTATTTCAGTTTCATCTAATAACGTTAACACTTCGTCTTGAGTTGCCATGCGCACATGGATATCACCCTCAATGCTATCAGCATTAAACGCATGCATTGGATGGCCAAGTTCAAGAAGAATATAGTTCGTCACATCGACCACAGGATCTATGGAACGAATGCCACTACGACGTAATTTTTCAGATAACCATAATGGTGAACTAACTGATAAATCAACGTTTTTTATAACACGCGATAAATAGCGAGGACAAGCATCAGGCGCATCAAGATGCACAGCTTTGCTGTCACTAATCGTTGCGGGAACTGGCGTGATTTCTGGATAAGTCACAGCTAAGGAATTAAGTACACCAACTTCACGTGCGACACCACGCATGCCAAGGCAATCGGCACGGTTGGGTGTTAAATCGATTTCAATCGCAGTGTCATTTAAGTTTAAATATTCACGGATATCTTGGCCAACCGGCGCATCACTCGGTAATTCTAAAATGCCGTCATGATCATCACTAATACCCAACTCAGAAAAACTACACAACATACCCAATGAAGGTTGACCGCGTAGTTTGGCTTTTTTAATTTTGAAATTGCCAGGTAACACCGCACCAACACAAGCGACTGCAACCTTTAAGCCTTGACGGCAATTTGGCGCACCACAGACAATATCAAGTAATTCATCTGCACCAACATCAATTTTGGTGACACGTAATTTATCGGCATCGGGATGTTGACCACATTCGACAACATGACCAATTACAACGCCACTAAACTCGCCTGCTACAGGCTCTAAGCCGTCTACTTCAAGACCAGCCATTGAAATTTGTTCGGCCAACGCATGGGTGTCTAAACTTGGGTTAACATATTCGCGTAACCACTTTTCTGAAAAAATCATGCCCTAACCTCTTATTTGAATTGCTTAAGAAAACGTAAATCGTTTTCAAAAAATGCTCGTAAATCATTTACACCATAGCGCAACATAGTCAGGCGTTCTACGCCCATACCAAACGCAAAACCGGTATATTCTTCAGGATCAATCCCCACTGATTTAAGCACATTAGGATGAACCATACCGCAACCTAAGACTTCGAGCCATTTGCCATTTTCACCCATAACATCCACTTCAGCAGAAGGCTCAGTGAAAGGAAAATACGACGGACGGAAACGCACCGTTAAATCTTTTTCAAAAAAGTGATTTAAGAAATCATGTAAAATGCCTTTTAACTCGGTAAAAGAAACATTCTTGTCAACCATCAACCCCTCTACCTGATGAAACATAGGTGTATGAGTTTGGTCATAATCATTACGATAAACACGTCCTGGCGAAATAATACGGATAGGCGGCTTTTCAACTTCCATCGTACGGATTTGTACGCCAGACGTTTGTGTGCGAAGCATCACATCAGGGTTAAAATAAAACGTATCATGATCCGCTCGTGCAGGATGATTGGCTGGAATATTTAACGCATCAAAGTTATGAAACCCATCTTCGACTTCAGGGCCTGTCTTAACTGCAAAACCTAATTCACCAAAGAAACTCTCGATGCGTTCAATGGTTCGAGAAACCGGATGCATATTACCCACGTTTTGGGCAATCCCTGGTAAGGTCACATCCACGGCTTCGATAGCTAGCTTAGCATTCATTTCAGCTAATTTTAATGCATCAGACTTAACACTAATTAGTTGTTGAATTTCTTGCTTAGCAACGTTGATTTTTTGACCTGCAAGCGGACGTTCTTCGTTAGATAATTTACCTAGGCCCTTGAGTAAATCAGTTAATTTACCTTTTTTACCCATAAAATCGACGCGAACTGCGTCAAGCGTAGCTACATCAGCGGCAGCTTCAATTAAGCTTTTGGCTTCATTGACAATGGCTTCAAGTTCCATGGAATCCCCAAATGGAAGTAGTTAAACAGAATAATTAAGCACGTATTTTACATGAAATAGACAGGGTTTGTGTAGTTAAACACGCGTAAAATCAAAGATATCTGAAAAAAAAGCAAAAAAAAACGGTGAACATCCGGTTCACCGTTTTTCCAGAACTTAAACTTTTGCTAAAATATTATGCTAAAGCACCTTTAGCCACTTCGACTAATGCGGTGAAAGCAACTTTATCGTGAACAGCGATGTCAGCAAGGATCTTACGATCGATCTCAACAGACGCTTTCTTCAAACCGTTAATGAAACGGCTGTACGATAAACCATTTTGACGTGATGCCGCATTGATACGTGCAATCCATAACTGACGGAATTGACGCTTACGTTGACGACGGTCACGATATGCATATTGACCAGCTTTGGTTACTGCTTGAACCGCTACGCGATATACACGTGAACGAGCACCGTAATAACCTTTGGCCTGCTTTAATACTTTTTTATGACGAGCGCGAGCTACTACGCCGCGTTTAACTCTAGCCATTGTTCAGTCTCCTGTCTTAAACGTAAGGTAACATGCGTTGGATAAGCTTAGTATCCGAAACATGAACTAATTTTTTGCCACGTAAGTGACGCTTACGCTTAGTACTCTTCTTGGTCAAAATGTGACGCAAGTGAGACTGCTTTGATTTGAAACGACCAGACGCTGTCTTACGAAAACGCTTAGCTGCTCCAGAGTTGGATTTCATTTTAGGCATTGCTAAAACTCCGCATTGTTATATAAAGCCAAAAATTTGCAGATTAAATGGCTGATTAAAATTTAGTAATTAGGTGTTACCTGATTGCAGTCAGGTAAACTTGTAGACCAAAATTACTTCTTAAGTGGGGCCAAGACCATAATCATTTGTCGTCCTTCAACACGATGAGGGAACGATTCACAATTTGAGATTTCATCCAAATCCGCTTTAACACGTTTAAGTAATGTAATCCCGATCTCTTGGTGAGCCATTTCACGTCCGCGGAAGCGGATTGTGACTTTGGCTTTATCACCAGCCTCTAGAAAGCGACGCAGGTTGCGCAGTTTGACCTGGTAATCGCCTTCATCAGTGCCAGGGCGAAATTTAATCTCCTTGACCTGAATTTGCTTTTGTTTTTTCTTCTGCTCTTTAAGAGCTTTACTCTTCTCAAAAAGGAATTTTCCATAATCCATGACTTTACAGACAGGTGGCTCTGCATTTGGGCTGATTTCAACCAAGTCTAATGTGTTGGCATCTGCCAAAGCTTGCGCTTCAGTTAATGTCACAACACCTAATGGTTCACCTTCTACACCAACTAAACGAACTTCGTTTACGTTAGTGATTTCGTCATTGATCCGAGCTTTGTCGCTCTGAGCCTTATTATTAGCGCCTTTAATGTGCTATTCCTCCAAGAGATTATCTAATTACTTTATCTGCGATGTCTTGCCCGACTTTAACTAAGAACTCGTCAATTGACATTTTTCCTAAGTCATCGCCTTTACGGGTACGTACCGCTACTTCGCCAGCTTCCATTTCTTTATCGCCGACAACTAACATATACGGAACACGCTTCAAAGTGTGCTCGCGGATTTTAAAGCCTATCTTCTCATTTCTCAAGTCCGGTTTCACTCTAATTCCACTTTCTTTCAGTTTATTTGCAATTTTTTGACAATAATCGGACTGTTTGTCCGTAATATTCAAAATTACTGCCTGAGTTGGAGCTAACCAGGTCGGAAAATGACCAGCATATTCTTCTGTTAATATACCAATAAAGCGTTCTAACGATCCTAAAATCGCTCTGTGAATCATTACAGGTACTTTTCGTTCGCCATCTTCAGCGACATAAGTCGAACCTAAACGACCCGGCATTGAAAAATCGAGCTGTACTGTACCACATTGCCACGGACGATCTAAGCAATCATGCAAAGTAAATTCAATTTTAGGACCATAAAACGCCCCTTCGCCAGGCTGATATTGAAATTCAATGTCATTCGCCGCTAATGCTTCGGCTAACGCCGCTTCGGATTTATCCCACATTTCATCACTACCGACGCGTTCTTCTGGACGTGTTGATAATTTCACGACGATTTTTTCAAAGCCAAAGGTCTCGTAGGTGTCATACACCATTTTAATACAACCACTGACTTCTTCTAAAATTTGTTCTTCCGTACAGAAGATATGTGCATCATCTTGGGTAAAACCTCGTACTCGCATTAAGCCATGTAATGCACCAGAAGGTTCATTGCGGTGACAACAACCAAACTCAGCCATACGCAACGGTAAGTCTCGGTAAGATTTTAAGCCTTGATTAAAGATTTGAACATGCCCAGGGCAGTTCATTGGTTTAATGGCATATTCACGTTTTTCAGACTCAGTTGTAAACATGTTAGCCGAATACTTGTCCCAGTGACCTGATTTTTCCCATAAAGAACGGTCCATCATTAATGGGCCCTTTACTTCTTGATAATCATATTGAGTCAGCTTTTTACGAATGAAGCCTTCTAATTCGGTATAAATAGACCAACCATCATTGTGCCAGAATACCATTCCGGGAGCTTCTTCTTGCCAATGAAACAAGTCTAGCGTTTTACCGATCTTACGGTGATCACGCTTCTCGGCTTCTTCAAGACGGTTCAAATAGGCTTTTAATTGCTTTTTATCTGCCCATGCTGTGCCGTAGATGCGCTGTAACATTTTGTTATCAGAATCACCACGCCAATATGCACCGGCCACTTTCATAATTTTAAAGTGTTGGCAAAAACGCATATTAGGCACATGAGGACCACGACACATATCGACATATTCTTCATGTACATATAATGCAGGGGTTTCCTCTTGACCGATGTTCTCGTCCAAGATTTGCATTTTATAGGTTTCATTACGTTCAACAAAGGTGTCACGTGCTGTTTGCCAAGAGCCAACTTTTTTGACAACGTCATAAGAAGTTTTCGCTAGCTCTAACATGCGCTTTTCAATTTTAACTAAATCATCCTGGGTCAAAGAATGATCCATATCCACATCATAATAGAAACCATTATCTATGGTCGGCCCAATCGCCATTTTTACATCTGGGAATAATTGCTTGATTGCATGACCAATTAAATGAGCACAAGAGTGACGAATAATCTCAAGACCAGCGTCGTCACGTGCAGTTATGATCTGTAATTGTGCATCTTCGGTAATAAGATCACAGGCATCGGCAAGTTCGCCATTGATTTTGCCAGCAATGGTTGCTTTAGCAAGACCAGGACCTATGTCATTTGCCACGTCCATAATAGAAACAGCGTTATCGAATGCACGGGTTGAACCGTCTGGTAAGGTAATAATGGGCATGAAAAATCCTTGAACAGTGGTGACGCCTACAGTGCGCCACTTGTATTTAAAAAAACATCATATTTCATAAGTTCAGCCTTATGATGATGATACAATGCGCGATATTATACAGATAGAGCCTATTTTGATGCAATCTTTTGTTTTTTTTATATTAATCAGTGTATTTGTTAGCGGCAGCAGTGTTGCCGAAGAAACGCCATGGCAAGCAGAAAAGATCAATCAGCACATTTTAGTCAGTTCATCGACACAAAACGGCATCTATCAAATTAATGCTAAAATGTATGTTTATGCTACCCCCGATGAGTTTTTTACATTATTAGAAACCACTGACAACAACTGCCAATGGATAGCGAATTGCAACACGGTAGAAATTTTAAATAATACAATAGATAATACCCGCTATGTACATACTGTTTTTGATAGTCCTTGGCCGGTTGCGGATCGTGAAATGTATACTCGTTCAATACATGAATTTAGTGCTGATCACCAACACCTATCGATCATCATTGACGATATTGCTGATAGCTACCCTGCTCACCCTCGCCGTGTCATGATCCGCGATGTGCGTGCGCAATGGTCGATGACTCACTACCATAATGATTGGTATGAACTTAGTTATCTTGCTAGTGCAGATCCTGGCGGCGTGATCCCACAATGGCTATCAAAGCAATTATTAAAAGATTCAACAGCCATTACATTTACCCGGTTACGCGAGCGTCTACATGCTGACAAAATATTCTAGCCTTACAAATCCCTCTACTTATATAAGTATCGGTATACTGCTTGGCGTTATCGCGCTCCTTACCGGCTGCCAACCACATCAATCGTTACCCTCTGCATTAGACGAATATCAAACGCGGATACATCGTGTATTAGCTATCCCTGAGCAACCGACCAATATCGGTATCACGCTAAACTACCCAGAGGCCTCACAACGTTCGATTACCATTCCCGGAACAATTATGCCGCTTGCTGAATTTTATGCCATTAGTGGTTGTGAATTAGCCCCATTAATCGCACAGCGAAATACCGCTCTAGGCAAAGTAGAATACCCATCACGTCGCTTAGTTTATGAGTCGACATTACTGCACACGCTAACTAATTGTATTAAGCTTGCCGCAGCTCAAGATATGACTTCAACGGATGCTAACGCAGCATTGTTTGACACACTCAAAATCAAACAAATTCATTACCCAAAAACATGGGCTAACGTTATTCAAAATAGTCCCAGTATGCGCCTAGGGCTCGGGTTTTCACCGGGATATATTGAAGGTGATGCTAGTGACGGGTTTGTCGAGACCAAGGTGGCACTACAATATTTATATAAAGCTCACCTTATCCCGCCATTAAATATTACACAGCTAGAAGCACAACTCGATGTACTCGAGAGTTTTCGATTACCTGCTCGTTTGTACCGCTCAACCCAATTGATAACATTAAAGTTAGGTCAATTAAATCAGCTATTAACCGACTATAATGCCGGTTTTACTTGTGGTAATCCTATAATTAAAGAGCAAATCAAGATCCTCAATAATGTAATGAAGCAATTTTTCATTCAAACATTACAGCCAATTGCAAGTCACATTAATCATTACCAACGAGAGTTAACCCCTCTATTAGATGATATAATGGCATCCCCTGAAATACACCCTTCAATGAGAGCCTATTTAAACACACAGGCGCAATCATTTGTCGCTTATCGAACAGTGTTTACTGAACATGTCACACAGCTACAACAAGTGCTAGCGTCATGTGGATTGAGGCCTACAGCAAACTAACTAAACTAGCGGGTTTAAGGTTAAATTTTGTAGGTGATCACAGATTATTTGAGATAAAAATTTTGTAGAGAAGAATGGTCGAATCGGGCAGGATCGAACTGCCGACCTCCTCGATGTCAACGAGGC
>DBBN01000003.1:34732-35451 GCA_002292215.1 Glaciecola sp. UBA983
CCCAACCGGTCCGTTTCATCTAAAACCCTTGTCCAGTAAGCGATACGGGTCGGTGCGTCCATAGTTTCAAAATCCGTGCGATCAGGAATTTTACTATAGGGTAATTTGGCTACAAACTCAGCACTTGGTACTAACATCACCACATTGTCGTAATTTTTAGCATGCGGTTTACGCTTTTTCAGGGATTTATCAAACCATCCTGTGATTGGTTTAGGATAAAAATGTGGATACAACGTCAACGAATCGGACGATTGCTGATGTGGAAACGATAAATCGAAATGATAATCAATGATCCCCCCATCGCGATACATTCCCTGCGGCGCATCTGAAATATTCTTGATCCCTTCCATGATTGCGGGGATCGAACCTGATGCAGTTAATGCCTGAATAAGGTTCTGCATAGTTAAAGATAAGTATTCAGATGGCAAATCATATGGACAGTCTATAGTGATGCTATCTGTTGAAAATACCACTCGGTCATAATAATGTTTTAATTTTTTGCGCGATAACGCGTTCATCCCTGCGCTCATTAATAAACCAGGTATTTGCAGGGCTTTGTGTTCAAATCGAGTTAAACCTTTGGCACGTGCTACAATAAAATGTGCTTTGACCCGTTCATTGTTAAGGATTTCTGCAACGCCCGTCTGCCCCATTAATTGATCCATAATAGTATAAACACTTTGCGTAATATCAAATGGCGAAGGCTTGTCATTATATAC
>DBBN01000053.1 GCA_002292215.1 Glaciecola sp. UBA983
TCAAAAATCAAAAGAATCGGCACATGCATCTTAGCTCTGATGAAATAATATTATGGCAATGGGGTTGGGTAAACCTCAATGTAACCATCATCACCACCTGGTGCATTATGCTATTGATGAGTGTCGGCAGCTGGTTAATTTCACGCAAACTAAACCAAGGCTTGCATATTCCCCGTTGGCAAAATGCACTCGAAGTCGTCGTTTTGGCATTAGATAGCCAAATAAAAGAAGTGGGGTTGAATGAATCACGGCGCTATTTACCCTTTATTGGCACGTTATTTTTGTTTATTTTGATATCTAACATGTTGAGTGTCGTACCTTGGTATGAACCCCCTACCGGCTCAATGTCCACAACGGCAGCACTGGCTATTTCTGTGTTTTTGGCAGTGCCATTTTTTGGGATACGCGAGCAGGGGCTCCTCAACTATCTGCGCTCTTATATAAAACCAACCCCAATTATGCTGCCATTTAATTTGTTAGGGGAGCTATCTCGCACACTGGCGCTAGCGATTCGATTATTTGGCAACATTATGAGTGGCGGGATGATCATCGCTATTTTATTAATGGTCACCCCCTTTATCTTCCCGGTCTTGATGAATCTATTACATCTTATAACGGGCGTAGTACAGGCATATATTTTTAGCATTTTGGCAACCGTGTACATCGCCGCGGCCACCCGAAGCAATAAACAATGATGGCAAAATCATCTGCATTTTTTACAAGGAAATAAGTATGGATAACCAAACATTAATTGCGATTGTCTCAATTATTATCGCAGGACTCACCATCGCTATTGGCGGGATTGGGCCGGCATTAGGTCAGGGTAAATCGATTGCTGCAGCACTGAGTGCGTTAGCACAACAACCCGATGCATCAGCGACCATTACCCGAACGCTATTTGTCGGCTTAGCCATGGTGGAATCTGTTGCCATTTATTGCTTTGTCGTCGCGATGATAGTGCTGTTTGCCAATCCCTTTTGGAATTATACCGTCGCCCAAATCAATGGAGGTTAACGGTGTTATTTGACTGGTTCACCTTCGCTGCACAAATTATTAATTTTCTAATTTTGATGTGGTTACTTAAACGGTTCTTATATCAACCGGTACTGAACGCCATTGATGCTAGAGAACAGCATATTGTCGATGTACTTTCTCAAACCGAAGCAAGTCAACGACAAGCAGCAGAACAACAAGCACTGTTATTACAAAAAAATGCCGCGTTTGACAATGACAAAACGGCCATGTTCGCACAAGTCAAAGACCAAGCCGCCGTTCAACTAAAATTACAACTCGATTGTGCTCAGCAAGAGGTTCAATCGAAACGTAAACAATGGTTGAAAACGTTACGAGAAGAACAACAAGCACTGGCGTTGTCAATCTATCAACGCACTCGACAAGCCGTCATGAAATTGACTCGCCAAGTGTTAACTGACCTATCCGACAGTGATATGGAAATACAAATGGTCAAAGTGTTAACACAACGAATTTCTGCGATGACGCAGGAACAGCGTATACAATTTACCCAAATTAGCGCAGATAAGAATCATCCACTAATAGTAAAGTGTGCATTTATACTCTCACCAGAGCAACAAAGTGAAATCACGCAAGTTTTACTGACGCAACTACCTAATCATTCTGAACTGACATTTATGCAAGATGCCAACTTAATTGGAGGCATCGAGCTGCTAGGCAATGGCAGCAAAATTAGCTGGAATATAACCGATTATTTATCTGAGTTAGATCTCAATATAGAGCATTTACTTGACCATAAATTTCGGAGTCAAGAATGAATGATGCCGTGCATACACAATCGGCAAATACGATATTTGAAAGCGCATTTACCGAACTGAATACTGCTATTAATGCGTATACTCCAAATCTCAAGACAACTGAAATTGGCCGTGTGGAAAGTATTTCTACGGGCATTGCTAGAGTTAGCGGACTTAACCATGTTGGCTTTGAAGAGTTAGTCAAATTCGCCGGCAATATATACGGGATCGCATTTGATCTTATGCCCGATGACATCGGTGTCGTGCTGTTAGGCGATTACTGGCATATTCAAGCTGGTACTGAGGTAGAACGTACAGACCGAGTAATGGATGTGCCAGTAGGTGATGCACTTATCGGACGGGTTATTAATCCATTAGGTGACATTCTCGACGAAAAAGGTCCGTTAGCCCATACCCAGCGTTTCCCAATAGAAAGAGCCGCAGCGCGTATTATCGATCGCACTCCGGTTGCGGAGCCATTACAAACAGGTATAAAAGTCATTGACGCAATGGTCCCAATTGGCAGAGGACAACGAGAATTAATTTTAGGTGATCGACAAACAGGTAAAACCACCATTGCAATCGATACCATTATCAATCAACGTGATAAAAACGTGCTGTGTGTTTACTGCGCTATCGGTCAGCGAGCCGCGGGTGTGGCAAAAGTCGTTGCAGATCTAACTGCTCACGGTGCGATGGCATATACCACAGTCGTGGTGACAGAAGGAGATAATGCCCCTGGACTCAGTTATATCGCCCCTTATGCTGCAACCAGTATTGCCGAGTATTTTATGCAGCAAGGCAAAGATGTATTAATTGTGTATGACGATCTCACCAATCACGCCCGTGCCTATCGTGAGATATCGTTATTATTACGCCGTCCACCTGGCCGAGAGGCCTTTCCAGGTGACATATTTTATATCCATTCGCGTCTACTTGAGCGTGCAACACACTTAACTGCAGAATTAGGTGGAGGCTCATTAACTGCACTACCGATTATTGAGACCGAGGCACAAAACATGTCCGCTTATATTCCCACCAACCTAATTTCCATTACTGATGGACAAGTCTATTTATCACCTAAATTATTTGAACTCGGGATACTGCCTGCGGTTGATGTGGGTCGTTCGGTTTCTCGAGTAGGTGGTAAAGCACAACGACATGATTACCGAAAAGTTGCCAGTTCACTTAAACTCGCATATGCTCAATTTGAAGAATTGGAAAATTTTGCCCGATTTGGCACACGATTAGATGATATTACAAGACATCAATTGGAGCGTGGTAAGCGGATCCGTGCCTGTTTACAACAAGGAGAACACCAATTAGTGCCTATTGATGCGCAGATAGCGTTATTGCAAGCACTGATCTCAGGCAAGTTTGACGCTATTGCATTGAGAGATATACCTGCTGCAGAACAAACATTATATGACGAATTAGCCGCATTAGAAAAACAGGACAAACCTCATGCCCGATAGTTTAGCCTCTCTGCAGCAGCGTGCCGATGGGGCTGCTGATTTACAATCGGTTGTACGCACGATGAAAGCCTTATCAGCTTCAAATATTACCCAATATGAAAATGCCGTAGTAGCATTACACGAATATTATCATACGGTAGAATTGGGCTTAATGGCGTGTTTGCAGCAACGACCATTAATATCGATGGTGCCTAAGACTGAACAGGCTGCTCGAGAAACTATTGTGATTGTGTTTGGTACCGATCAAGGATTAGTGGGTCAGTTCAACGATCAAATTATGCAGCTAGTGCAAAGTAAATCGGACGAGTTTAAAGGAACACAAACCTTTTGGGCCATTGGAGAACGGGTGTATGACCATTTGATTGCGGCTAATATTCCCGTTGCAGGGCAAATAAATTTACCCAACTCAGTATCTACCATTACTGATACGATTGGGCATATATTGCATGCAACGACAGAGGAGTGGCACTCCGAACAAGTCACAGACTTATATCTATTTCACCATCGTCCTAGTGCCACCTCTGGACAATACGAGCCTCATTGGCGTCGTCTGCTGCCACTTGATAATCAGTGGCAATTACAGATTCAGCAGCAGCCATGGCCAAGTAACAAACTACCTCAGTCGCTAGGAAATGAGCAAGCAACATTGAGTGCGCTGGTGCGTGAATATTTGTTTGTCTGTTTATATCAAGCTTGCGCAGAATCTTTAGCCAGTGAACATGCTAGTCGACTCGCCGCAATGCAACGAGCCGATAAAAACATAGATGAAATGCTTGGGCAATTACAGCATGTATATCACCAGCAAAGACAAAATCAAATTGATTCGGAGTTGTTTGATGTTATTGCGAGTTTTACCCAATAAGTACTACCCATTGATATTCGGCCCTAACCACATTTGAGCAGTCTGATCATCCCAGCCTTTGCGTGCAGTATAATCGACAACTTGGTCGGCTTGAATTTGTGCGACCGCAAAGTAACGCGCATCAGGATGCGCAAAATACCAACCCGATACCGCAGCGCCCGGGAACATGGCATAACTTTCAGTTAGTTCCATCGTTGTCCGAGCTTGTGCATCGAGTAAATCCCAGATAAGTTGCTTTTCAGTATGCTCAGGGCAAGCTGCATAGCCAGGTGCGGGTCGAATGCCTTGATATAACTCACGAATTAGCGATTCATTATCTAATGTTTCATCTGCAGCATAACCCCAGCCCTCAACCCGCACTTGTTGGTGCAAGTATTCAGCAAAGGCTTCAGCCAAGCGATCCGCTAAAGCTTTGACCATAATACTATTGTAATCATCGCCATCCGCAATATACGCAGCAGATAGGGCTTCTTCACCAATACCCGCCGTAACCGCAAAGGCACCAATATAATCTTGACGTTGTGAGTCCACCGGCGCAATATAATCGCTCAAGCAATAGTTCGCCCCTTTAGGCTTATGCGTTTGTTGACGTAAATGATGCGCTACGACTACTTCGCCATCGCTATTCGTAATATGAATATCATCATCGACACTATTGGCGGCAAACACGCCATACACACCTTTTGCGGTCAGTAATTCGTTATCACACAGATGATCAAGCATAGCTTGAGCGTCCTTAAATAACTCTGTTGCTTCTTTTCCGACAATCTCATCTTCTAAAATACGCGGATATTTCCCAGCTAAAGACCAGGTTAAGAAAAACGGCGTCCAATCAATGTATTCACGTAACGTGGCTAATGATACCGACACACTTTGTACGCCCAGTGTTTTGGGTGTGGTGATAGGTGCTTGCGCCCAATCACAGGTAAATTTGTTGTCACGTGCTTGCGCTAACGTAATCGGCTTAGTGCGCGGGGTTTTGCGTGCATGCTGATCACGGACTACCGCATATTCTTTTTGTAATTGCTCATGAAAAATCGGACGTTGCGTCGCTGAAATTAATTTCTGACAGACGCCCACAGCACGACTGGCATTGGACACATACACCACGGGATGATCGTAATTTTGTTCAATTTTCACCGCAGTGTGCGCTTTGGATGTCGTCGCACCACCAATCAATAAGGGTAAATCAAAGCCATTTCGTTGCATTTCTTTTGCAACATACACCATTTCATCGAGCGACGGGGTTATCAAGCCTGACAAGCCAATCATATCCACGTTTTCGTCTTTGGCGACTTGTAGGATCTTGGCGCATGAGACCATCACGCCCAAATCAATTACTTCAAAGTTATTACATTGTAA
>DBBN01000015.1 GCA_002292215.1 Glaciecola sp. UBA983
ACATTTACTTGCTGTATTTACAAACAAAATAGCTTTGTCTTTATAGGCTTCACAAAAGTTAACGGTTTCTTGCGAGTTAAGCTTGCGCTTCATAAATTTTAATACGTCAGGGCACTCGCTAGCCATAACAGATTGTGAAACAAATAATAACGCGACTAGGGTAATGATTTTTTTCATAGTTTTTTGCTCAAGGAGTTAGGATATATTTTATTGTAACGTATTTTAGACAAAATAGATCATACCGAGTTGAAGCACTTTACCCTCAGGGCAATATGTGATGTCATACGCTTGATAATTTTTATAAAGACAGGAAGACGACTCTATGCAACATCCCTTGCGTATTTCAATTACGTGTATCGCTTTTGCGGTACTTACGGCGTGTCAAGCTACGACGCAAAATTCTGGACAAGATTCACTCCAAAATTCGGGCAAAAGCATTACACCGATTGCAGATGCAACTGTTGCTAAAGGCTCTGCGCTACATTACACCGCCAACAACCAAATCGTAGCGCATAATGCGTCTACGATTACCCTAGAAAAAATCATGTCCGATCCTGATTGGTTAGGGCGTTTTGCTGATAATGCCGGTTGGTCTGTGTTAGGCGACCAGATTGTGTTTGAGCGAAAACGTGCGGGCAGTGTAGTTAAAGATGTGTTTACCTTGAGCCCTGAAAAGTTCGAGTTAAATGGTTCCTTAGCGGCGTTAAAAGATCTACATTTATTGCAATCAAGCGAACGCGTAGTCAGTCAAGATGGGCGGTATATTGCCTGGATTTATAATAAACAAGGGTTTATTTTTGACAAAATGACTAATCGCGCCGATGGCTTTTCACATGGGCAAGACAGCATTAGTCAATTACAGTTTATGCTCGATGGGCGCTTATCGTTTAAGCAAGGGGCGCACATGCATGCGATTAACCCTGATACCTTTATCCGTCAGTCGCTTTTTTCATGGAAGTTTGCCGATGCACCTGTTGCGGTTAAAGCCGCAGATGATTACATCGCGCAAGAACAAATCGAGTTAATTGAATACATCCAAGTCAAGCGCCAAGAGCGTCAGGACAAGGCTGACCAACGTGAGGCGCTGGTTGAGGCTAATTCAGCGTTAACGCCAACGCCGTTTTATTTTGATAACGACCATCGTTTATCTGCCGTATCGGTAGCACCCAATGGTAAATGGGCGATTATTGCGACACGTAAAAAAAATAGCTTACGTCAAGACAGCGATATCATGCCACATTATATTCAAGAAGATGGGCGGATCGCAGCTAAAAAAGTACGTGCACGCGTCGCGGATGCAAAGCCTCAAAATGATGAGTTGTACTTACTCGATTTGACGACGGGCAAGTCCCACGAATTAGCTAAAAGTGCATTACCTGGCTATAACGAAGATGTGCTTGCATCAGTCAAAGCAGAAAATGCTTGGGCGAAAGGTGAGATCTATGAAACCAATCGCTTACCGCGTGACATTACCTTATTTAGCAGTTGGTATTGGAGTGAGCCACCCATTTATTGGCATAAATCGGCCAACCAAGTCGGAATCATGTTAGAGGCCTGGGATAACAAAGATCGTTGGATTGTGACGGTTGATTTTGCTAAAAAAGCCTTAGTTACCCAACATCGTTTAAGTGATCAAGCATGGATCAATTATGCGTTTAATCGCTTTGGTTGGTTAAAAAACACAACATCATTGTACTTTTTATCTGAACACAGTGGCTATTCTCAGTTATATGTAAAGCCTGTTGACGGTCAATTACAGGCATTGACTCAGGGCGATTTTGTTGTTGATCAAATCACACAAAGCCCAGATGGTCAGTACATCTATTACAAAGCGAATAAAAAGCATCCTGGCATTTATGAAATCTACCGAGTTGCCACAGATACCAATGCAAGCTTACCCAAAAGTGACATATTGACCCAGCTTAATGGTATGACCGATTATGTTTTAAGCCCTGATGGCACTCAGTTGTTATTGACTCATTCAACCATGAACCGACCACCTGAATTGTATGTGGCCAGTGCGCTTTCAGCAACAACGCCGGTTAAGATCAGTCAATTTGTCTCTGAAGAATTTATGGCAATGAGCTTCAAAGCACCGAGTATTATTGAGGTGCCTTCGAGTCATGTGGATGAACCAATTTACTCACGTTTGTATATGCCATCTCACCCTAAAGATGCAGAACCAGCACGAGCCGTGATTTTTAATCATGGGGCAGGGTATTTACAAAATTCGCATATGGGTTGGTCTGGCTATTTTCGTGAATACATGTTCCATAATATGCTCGCTCAACAAGGTTATGTGGTGTTGGATATGGATTATCGCGCATCAAAAGGCTATGGACGAGATTGGCGCACCGCGATTTATCGTCAAATGGGTACCCCTGAAATTCAAGATCTACGTGATGGCGTCAACTGGTTAGTGGCTAATGCCAATGTCGATCGTGAGCGAATAGGAACATACGGCGGCTCATATGGTGGCTTCATGACATTCATGGCGTTGTTTACGGCACCTGATTTATTTCAAGCGGGTGCAGCACTGCGTCCAGTAGCTGATTGGGCGCATTATAATACGCCATACACAGCGAATATTTTGAACACACCAGATATCGATCCGATTGCGTATGAGCGCAGTTCGCCGATTTACTTTGCTGAAGGACTTCAAAAACCATTATTAATGAATGCACCTATGGTGGATGATAATGTGTTTTTCGTGGATGTGGTACGTTTGGTGCAACGCATGATTGAACTTGAAAAAGTAGATTTTGAAACAGCCATTTATCCAGTAGAGCCGCATGGGTTTGTGCAGCCAAGTTCGTGGTTAGATGAATACCGCCGGATCTTTAAGTTGTTTGAAGAGAATTTGTAAGGTCAAAATTGGTATTATTGTAAAGACTATAAAGGCGCAATTTGCGCCTTTTCAATTTATACCCTTTAATTAGAGGGGAACTAGGGATGTATTAAAACTGTAACTAAAACCACTAAGGAGTCGTAAATGAAGTTTTTTAAAATAGCCGTAGTATCATTTTTTATGTTCTTTTTGTATGGTTGTGCTTCCGCCGCTAAGATGGAAAACATGGCTTACACAGATACAAACACTAGCATCAAGGATTTTGATCCTACTTTACATAATGCTATTGGCGTAGAGCAATCTATTGGGGGAGAATCGACAAACAGCGCTTGGACTTCAGAAATAGGCAATATTGATTTCACTAATGCAGTAAAAAGTAGTTTATCCGCACATGGCTTGTTTTCTGATACTGGTAGATTTGTATTAAAAATCAACTTAATTAATGTCGAACAACCGCTATTTGGCATAGACATGACCGTCATAACTTATATTCGTTATAGATTAACTGACTTACAAACAAAAATGACGATATTTGACGAAACTATTATTGCGTCATACACCGCCACTTTTAGTGATGCGTTTCTAGGAACCGACAGGCTTAAGATGGCAAATGAAGGCTCAGGTAAAGAAAATATAAAGGGACTGATAGAAAAACTAGAAACACTAAAAATAAAACCGCTATAAATATCACTAGATTATTATTGATGCCATCGATAACGTTGCAAACAAACTAGGGAACAGATATGAATTCAGCACAAACAAATCACATTCCACAAGAAGCCTTTGATTGGTACGATGAATACGCCCATGGCTTAATCGACCGCCGCACTTTTATCAAAAAATTGGGTGGGTTAGCTGCCCTTGGCTTTTCCATGAGTGTGTTAACCTCGGCTCTGTTACCTAATTATGCTGTTGCTGAGCAAGTATCGTTTAATGATGAAGATATTAAAGCGACTTACGAAGTATTCGACTCTCCAGAGGGACACGGCAAAGGGCGAGGCTATCTGGTTGTTCCTCAGAATAATAATAATACGAATAAGAAAGCTAAGATGCCTGTTGTGTTGGTCATTCACGAAAACCGAGGCTTAAATCCCTATATTAAAGACGTGGCAAGGCGACTCGCTAAAGTTGGCTTTATCGCTTTTGCGCCTGATGCGTTATTTCCGTTAGGTGGCTATCCTGGCAATGATGATGAAGGGCGCGCCATGCAACAAACGTTAGATAGAGCTAAAATTCAACATGATTTTGTCGCAGCAGCTTATTTTTTAAAGGCGTATGCAAACAGTAACGGTAAGTTAGGTGCTGTAGGGTTTTGTTTTGGTGGTTATATGGTTAATTACTTAGCTGCAGTTGATGCCGATCTGCTTAGTGCTGGCGTACCGTTTTATGGCACCCCCGCCAGCGCGGAACTACGTAAAAATATTAAATCCCCACTCATGATCCATCTCGCTGAACTTGATAAACGCGTTAACGCCACATGGCCAGAGTATGAACAAGATTTAAAAGCGAATAATGTGGAATATACAATGCACATGTATAGAGATGCTAACCATGGTTTTCACAATGATTCGACAGGGCGCTATGACGAACCAAATGCAGAGCTTGCATGGCAACGCACTATTGAGTTTTTAAGCAAAAATGTGAGATAGAAAAATTGCTAAATGCAAATGAAAGAGAATTGAATATAAAAAACTTAGAGGTGAAACGTTATTAAATTAAACAAACAAACATTTACCAATATTTTAAGAGTGATATTACTCGGTGGTACTGTCATTTCTTTATTCTTTGTACCTTGGATTTTGGTCAAGGCGTGGATCTTACCTTTACCTAATACGGTTCAGGAACAAGTTGAGCAGTCCTTAAGTCATGGCTTTGATGGCATGATTGTATATGTTGATAAAGGCGCCGATAAAGGCGTTGATACAGACAACAATACACCACAATTTTATACAGCAGGTTGGCATGATAAACAACTAAAAATACCCGCGAAGCCAGACGCGCTATTTAAAATTGCGAGTATCAGTAAATTATATGTCGCCGTTTCGATGGCCAAACTCGCCAATAGCAATCGATTGTCGTTAGATCAATCTCTGGATGAATACTTCCCTGAGCTAATTGGCAAAATAGAATATGCCGATAGCATTACCTTACGATTAATGGTGCAACATCGCAGTGGGATCCCAAATTTCACTAATAGTGCGGAATTTTGGAGTGATGCACCTGAAAATAAAAAAAGTAATTTAGACTATGCGCTGGCCATGCCAACTAGTTTCGCTCCAGATGAAGGGTATGAATATTCAAATACTAATTATCTGTTATTACGAGAAATCATCGCAAAGGTTACTGGCCGTAGTCATGAGCAATTTATTCAAAAAAATATATTAACGCCACTTGGGTTAGACAATACATTCTTTTCACTCAACGATGTCGACGATATCAATAATGTAATGAGCGGTTATTACGTCGGAGTTGATGAAGATTTTAAAACTGCTGAGTATGGAATGTTGGCAACGGCTGAGGATGTGGGACTGTTCTTGCGCGCACTAAATGATGGTTCTGTGTTTACTAATGCAGCAGAACAAGCCATTTATCAAGATATATATGTCTATGAACATGGTGGGTTATTACCGGGCTATCAAAGCCTAGCTGAATACCATAAAGACATTGATACGGTTGTCGTACAATTTATGAATACCACCGATTTTAATGGCTATGAGTGGAATTTGTCAGAAATAAGCATTAATCGGATTGTTAAAATTGTTGAAAAGCAGATAAACTGAAATCATATTAAAATAAGTTGAATTTTCTCCCATGAATAGACGTAAAAAAGGCATTCAAATCGTAAAAGCGCGGATCAAAAAAGCGAATGCAAAATTAGCAACGAACAACAAGCCTAAATATATAAGCAAAGCCGAACGTGAAACGATAGCTTTGGCTGAAGCTGCCGAAGCCGAAGCTAAAACTGCACCAATTGATAAAGCGACTGATGCAACAGATTAGTTTAGATGGTCAATGGCTTACGCCATCAAAAATTATCTGTATTGGCCGGAATTATGTAGAGCATATCAACGAGCTAGGCAATGAAATGCCTACAGAGCCTGTCATTTTTATCAAACCCAACTCTGCAATCACTGATGTAATAACTTTTGATCCACAAGAAGACATTCACTATGAAGCTGAATTGACGTTTGTAGTGCAAGATGGAGCGCTTTCTGGCGTAGGTATCGGCTTAGATCTGACGAAACGCGCTGTTCAATCTCAATTAAAAGTAAAAGGTTTACCTTGGGAGCGGGCTAAATCCTTTGATGGTTCTGCTGTGCTAAGTAACTTTGTCTCAATCCCAGGTCGCATTGAGGAACTGAGTCTTGAGCTTTATATCAATGGTGAGCTGACACAGTTAGCCACATTTGATCTGATGTTGCATAAACCCAATGATATATTAGCTGAAGTCAGTGCTTTTATGACTTGCGAAGATGGTGATTTGATTATGACGGGAACGCCCAAAGGGGTTGGTAGTATTCAGCTAGGTGCGACGTTCATGGCTCGAGTGTTGAGCAAGCAGCAAACTATATTAGAAAACACCTGGAAAGTTAAATAATGCAAAGTACAACATACGATCATTAAGTACGAGGGGATTTGACAGTATCAGGTGACGTTTGTTGAAAAAAGCTAAACAACCAGTAACCTACCGCATAACACACCCCAGCGATAGCACCATAAATATGGGCATCATACGCAACCGTGGCATTAATCAAGGCTGCGGTTGTATCTGTTGTTTGATGTTGTTCTAAGTATAGTTTTATGGCTAAGCCACCTAGTAGCAACCACCCCGAGAAGCGCTTGTGCTGCACATCACGCACCGCACCAAATGCGAATAACCCATGTAACGCCGCAGAAAGGCCTACATAATAATCAATATGCGGTGACAAGTACCACACACCTAACGCACTCATCACGCAACAAAAAATTAACAATCCTGCGATATTCCAAGCTCGATAATGCTCGCCATGTAATGCCCAGAGCAAGGCCAAGCCTGCAAGGTTAAGTAAAAGGTGATTGGTATTAGTGTGCCATAAAGCATGCGTCAACAAGCGCCAATACTGACCTGCATCAACTTGAGCATGGATAAACTCCATCGTGCCGATGAATTGTGAGCCCAACACACGAGACACAATCGCAAAAATCGCGATGATAATGAGTGTCAACCAATGCTGATAGTGTATTGGGAAAAATGTTAATAACTTTTTCACATTTATGTACTTTTTAGACTTTTTGTGAGTATACTACGTTAGTCGGTAGTTTAAACAGTAAAAACCATAATACACACCTATTCTGATGACACACACTACAGGGAATCAAACCATGACGGATGTCAGCATCGCTCACCAGGACAAGACTTTAACGCTCACTCTGACTCGCGCCAACAAAAAAAACGCCTTCACCCAACAAATGTATATCGATCTCGCCAATGCCATCAACTTTGCGCAACATGACCATCAAACACGTGTCATTGTTATCCAAGGCAGTGAAGGGTGCTTTACCGCAGGCAATGATATGCATGATTTTGCCTCAATTAAACGCCATGATAGTAATTCAATAAACGGCACAGAGCAGTTTATGATTGCGTTAATGGAATCAAGCTTACCGGTTGTGGCCAAGGTAGAAGGACTCGCAATTGGAATTGGCACAACATTATTGCTACATTGTGATTTTGTTTATGCCACACCGGATGCAAAATTTATGATGCCGTTTATTAACTTAGGACTAGTACCTGAGTATGCCTCTAGTTATATTTTGCCTCGTTTAACCGGTCATGTGAAAGCCGCTGAATGGTTAATGCTAGGTGAAACCTTTAGCGCGCAAGATGCACGCGATGCGGGAATGATTAACGCGGTTATTGCACCTGAAGATATTGATCAGAAGATCAACCAAGTGGTTGCTAAACTAGTTGCGTTACCGAGGATCTCGATGATGCAAACCAAGCAGCTACTTAAATCTAATCACGAAGAAGTCAAAAAACACGTATTCAAAGAATTAGAAATATTTGTATCGGCAATGCACTCAGATGCAGCACAAGAAGCATTTAGTGCTTTTATTGAAAAGCGCCAACCTGATTTTAGTGCTTATGTGTAGTTTACGGGTAAAAGTTGAATATGCTTGTTTACAGGCAACTAAAAACCGGACACTTCGACGGCATTGACTTGCCAGACGCGGCCTTCTCTAGAAAGTTTAATCGTCCGTATTTGTACAATAATATCCCCATCGTACTCGCCTTTTAGTAGGACTATAATGGATGCTTGTTTAGCGTATTCTTGTCGTCCTGCTCGACTTTGACTCTCTGACTGAATATCGACTTTGTCATACATTTGATAGAATAGATTCTTTTGCACATTTCGATTGGTTCTATAGCGGTCAATTAATCCTGCTAATCTAGGGCTTGATATGGATTTGGCGTAGTCTAACGAATCACTTTCATAGATAGACTCAACAAAGCTAATGGCAATTTCTTCTGGATCACTACCGATCTTAGAAAATGCACGTGAGTCATTATCACAACCGCTAATTAGTAGTATTGTTAATAAAACGACTGAGATGCCTATTACTTGTTTAACTACATTCATTCTAGTACCTTTAATTTTTGTAATACGCCTGACATAAAAAAAGGAAGCATCAGCTTCCTTTTTTTATCGGCGCTATTGAAATTTACTGAACTTCTTCTAGCTCGGTAAATTCGCCAGCAAACATCGGACTGGACAGATAACGTTCCGTTCCAGACGCTAAGATAACCACAACATGCTTATCTTTATTTTCTGGACGTTCGGCATAACGTTTAGCTGCTACAACTGCAGCACCCGAAGAAATACCAACTAAAATCCCTTCTTCTTTTAATAAACGGTCAGCCATCGCAAAACATTCTTCGTTAGTGACTTGCTCAACTTCATCAATTAACGATAAGTCTAAGTTACCTGGAATGAAGCCTGCACCAATACCTTGGATCTTATGTGGACCAGGTGTTAATTCTTCACCTGCTAATGCTTGTGTGATAACAGGAGAGTCGGTAGGCTCAACGGCAATTGTGGTGATCGCCTTGCCTTGTTCTTGCTTGATATAACGAGAGACACCCGTGATTGTACCACCAGTACCTACACCAGCGACGAATGCATCAATCTTACCATCAGTATCTTCCCAAATTTCAGGACCGGTAGTTTTAAAATGAATTTCAGGGTTTGCAGGGTTATCGAACTGTTGCAACAACAAATACTTAGCAGGATCAGAGGCGACGATTTCTTGGGCTTTTGCAACAGCGCCTTTCATACCTTTAGGGGCTTCTGTTAAAACAACGTTTGCTCCTAATGCTTTGAGTAGCTTACGACGCTCTAATGACATGCTGCTAGGCATGGTCAGAGTTAATTTATAGCCACGAGATGCAGCAACAAACGCCAAAGCGACACCTGTGTTACCAGATGTTGGCTCGACCAGTTCAATACCTTGTTTTAAGACGCCACGTTTTTCGGCATCCCAAATCATGTTGGCACCAATGCGGCATTTGATGGAAAAACTAGGGTTACGTGATTCTATTTTTGCATAGACATTACCGCCAGTTACACGGTTTAGTTTAACTAATGGCGTATGACCTATCGATAGGGAATTGTCGTCAAAGATGTGCATGTGTCTTTTCCTTTTATTATGATGCTTAAACGTAGGTTTAAATCTGTTTACTAGACTGTATCCTTTTATACAGTCTAGTTATAAGCCTATAATCAATGAGACTAGCACATTTTTGAAGTGATATTTTGATATAAGATAGTAGTAATTGTTAATAACGCTACTATACAGTGAGTTTAGTTTTGTGCTCGTTGTAAAGATTTTCAAATGAGAAATGTTTAGCTGCATCGACATTTGGTGTAATGAGTCGGGCGATATCTCGAGCTGAAATGACTCCTCTAATCATATTTAGCTGGGTATCAATGACTAAACAGTGCTGCAAATGATTTTCTTTTTGAGTGGCTAACACATCACCCACCGTTGCACCTTCTAATTCATGATAGTCAAAACACTTCAATGAGCGCTTATCGTGCATAAAATCTTTGACAGTTAAGTCATTGCGCGATGTCGTCTTATCAACTTGTTTAAGAATATTTTCCTCGGACAGATCATACAATGTCACCAAACCAACAAACTTATCATTATCATCAATGACTAATTTCATTTTAACGTGAGACTGCTTCATGAGTTTTTCAAGCTCAACGGCTTTGACATTACTTCTAATAACTAACGGTCGATGCTGAGTGAAATCCGTTAAGATTGATAACGCCGATGTTTTCGCAGTAATAAATAACTCAGTGGTTGGCCATGCTAACGTGTCGATCAAATCGATATTATGTAATTGTAAATTTTTCATATGGGTATTCTCTTTAATAATAGATTAATAAAATGCGTAAAATAATATTAAAAAGAGAGTGGTGGGCCGCGGATATCGTTATCGGAAAAAAATAGGGTACATGCAGTTGCAACAGGATACTTAATACTGTGTAAAACACGAGTAACTATCTGGGTCAAAGCAACTAAGTCTGCGAATAAATCTGTATCTGTATCTGTATCTTCGATCGATAACTCATCCGTTACCACCGTCGACAAAGTAACATCTACGATGATCTGCTTAATCATAGATTGGTTATGCTCGACATGACCAACATTTACACCTGATATAAGCAGGGTAATGGTCAGTAAGATACTTAGATAAATACAGTTCATTGAAATTCCTTTAACGCTAATAATATATATATAGCATTAAAAAAATTAATCAATACGGATTGTGAGAATAAGTGTGAATGGATGTAAATATCATTTAATCGATGTGTAGACGAGTCATAAACTTCAAAATAGCTTGCATGAGTTGACGTAGAAGTTAAGATGCTAATTAAGGCAAGACAAGGTTTAGACATAATTTGTTCCTTTTTTTAATGGTGATAATTCTTGAATAGGTGCAACTATTGTATTTTGCAAATATTTAATAAAAAAACGAAGGCCCCCTATGAAATTTACCGGTACTAACGATTATATCGCAAGTGATGAATTGCAATTAGCAGTCAATGCAGCGATTACTTTACAAAAGCCCTTACTAATCAAAGGTGAGCCAGGCACAGGCAAAACCATGCTAGCTGAACAGCTGGCTGAGAGTCTAGGGACTGAGTTGATTCAATGGCATATCAAATCCACCACCAAAGCTCAACAAGGCCTATATGAGTATGATGCGGTATCGCGTTTACGTGATTCACAACTCGGTGACGATAAAATTCATGATGTGAGTAACTACATTATCAAGGGCAAGTTATGGGAAGCGTTCACCGCTGACAAACCTGTCGTGTTACTCATTGATGAAATCGATAAAGCAGATATTGAGTTTCCGAATGATTTGCTGCTTGAACTCGATAAAATGACGTTTTACGTTTATGAGACGCAGCAGTGGGTCAAAGCCGTGCAACGTCCGATTGTGATTATTACCAGTAATAATGAAAAAGAGTTACCGGATGCATTTTTACGTCGTTGTTTTTTCCATTACATTCAATTTCCTACTGCGCAGCAAATGCAGGCGATTGTCGATGTACACCACCCCGATTTGAAAAAACAATTACTGGATGCCGCGCTCAAGCGTTTTTTTGAGATCCGTGATGTACCCGGTATAAAGAAAAAACCGTCCACCTCAGAACTGATTGACTGGCTAAAATTATTGATGGCCGAGGATATTGATCCAGCAACGTTGCATAGTGCTGATCATAAAGCTGATTTACCTCCTTTATATGGGGCATTAATGAAAAATGAACAAGACATTCATTTATTTGAAAAGCTGATGTTTATGGCACGTCGTCAAGACCGTTAATGGAGTAGGGCGGTTATGCTTATTGAGTTTTTTCTGACACTAAAAAAGTACCAAGTAAAAACAACCTTGCGTGAGTTGTTAGATTTACTGAGTGCGCTAAAACAAGAAGTGGTGTTTAGCGATCTGAATGTGTTTTATTTTCTGGCGCGCACGATACTGGTCAAAGATGAATTACAATACGATAAATTTGATCGCGCCTTTGCCGAGTACTTCAAAGGTGTGCAAGCGATTGATATATTTGATCAGTCCATCCCGAATGAATGGCTCCGTAAAGAAATAGAAAAGCGCCTAAGCCCTGAAGAAAAAGCCCAACTCAAAGCCATGGGCGGCTTAGATAAGCTCATGGAAACCTTGCAAGAGCGGCTTAAAGAACAAGAAAAACGCCATCAAGGTGGCAGTAAGTGGATAGGAACTGGCGGCACCTCACCGTTTGGTGCCTATGGTGATAATCCTGAAGGTGTACGCATTGGCCAAGACGGTAACCGTAATTTTTCAGCAGTAAAAGTCTGGGATAAGCGCGAGTTTAAAAACCTATCCGATGATGAATCTTTGTCTTCACGTAATATTCAAATGGCATTACGCAAGTTACGTCGATTTGCACGCACTGGGGCAACAGAAGAACTCGATATTCACGATACTATTAGCGCGACAGCTAAAAATGCCGGCTTACTCGATATCAAGATGTCCCGTGAACGTCATAATGCCGTCAAAGTATTGGTCTTTTTTGATGTGGGCGGGTCTATGGATGCGCATGTGCGTCAAATCCAAGAATTGTTTAGTGCTGTTCATGCGGAGTTTAAGCATCTGGAGTATTATTACTTTCATAATTGTGTGTATGAAGGAGTGTGGAAGGATAATGCACGACGAACTCAGACCACCTCAATCAATGAGATTACACGTACCTTTGGTCGTGACTATAAATGTATTTTTGTCGGTGATGCCACGATGGGCCCTTATGAAATAACTTACCCAGGTGGCAGTGTCGAACATTGGAATGAACATACTGGCGAGCATTATCTCAATCAGTTGTTGTCGCATTTTGCTAGCTGTGTGTGGCTCAATCCGCAGCCCGAGCAAGTTTGGCGTTATCATCATTCAATTCAGATCATCCAGCAACTAATGAGCGACAGAATGTATGGATTAACCGTCGCTGGTTTAGGTGATGCAATGGCGAGGTTATTAAAAAAATCATAAGGCAAAATTTAGGTATGCTTGTACAGTCTGCATAGTAAAGGGAATGGTATATTAAAGGAGTCTGCATTTAGAAAATATAATGGAAAAGGAAGAGCAGCTTAAATTTCTAACACAACATCAGTTAGCGCCACTGTGCAACAAGGTAGGATCTCATCATCATCAATAAAGGCGAGGGGATCGACAGTATAATCGACTTCACCTGAGATCAACTTACAGCGACACGCACCACAATAACCTTCTCGACAATGGTATTCTATAGGTATACCTTGCGCTTCAAGATCAGCGAGTAGTGTATTATCAGGCCTGCTTAAAAAAGAAGGCCCATTAGCAATGCTAATAGACCTTGTTTGCTTGGTTTCACTCACGTAATTATCTTAATCTAAACGTAGGATAATTAGAGTTCAAACGCATCAAATTCATCTTCAGATACTTCAGAATCAATCTGACCAACTAAATAAGAACTGATCTCTGACTCTTGCGGTGCCACTTGTACATTGTCAGAACTTAAGTAGTTGTTCATCCAAGGTAGCGGGTTGCTAGCAATATCAAACGGTTGACCTAGACCAATGGCAGACATGCGCTGGTTAGCAATATATTCAACATATTGGCATAATATCTCTTCGTTTAAGCCAATCATTGAACCATTAGCAAATAAGAAGGCTGCCCATTCTTTTTCTTGTTGCACGGCATTTAAGAAAATCGCACGTGCTTCCACTTCACACTCTTTGGCAATTTCTGCCATTTCTGGATCGTCTTTACCTTTCGCCCACAAATTTAAGATATGTTGAGTGGATGATAAATGTAGATTTTCATCACGAGCAATCAGACGGATAATTTTAGAATTACCTTCCATCAACTCACGTTCAGCAAATGCAAAGGTACAGGCAAACGATACATAAAAGCGAATGGCTTCTAAGGCGTTAACGGAATTCATGCACAAGTACATTTTCTTCTTCAATTCGCGCATCGTCACAACATGCGTTTCACCGTCAATTACATGCGTGCCTTCACCTTGGGTTTGCCATAACTGCGTCGCAAAAATCAAATCATCATAATACTTGGAAATATCAGCCGCACGGCGTTTGATTTCATCATTTTCGACGATATCATCAAAAATAGCACTTGGATCAGTGAATAAGTTACGCAAAATGTGTGTGTATGAACGTGAATGAATCGTTTCATAAAAAGACCAAGTTTCAATCCACGTTTCTAGCTCAGGTAACGACACAATCGGTAAGAACGCAATATTAGGACTACGCCCTTGGATTGAATCTAACAAAGTTTGGTATTTAAGATTAGAGATGAAAATATGCTTTTCAGCATCACTCAACCCTTGAAAATCCGAACGGTCTTTACTTACATCGACTTCTTCTGGACGCCAGAAAAAG
>DBBN01000025.1 GCA_002292215.1 Glaciecola sp. UBA983
CATTATTGCCCAATGATAGATACAATGGATGATATGTCATTAACTGACTGTGTTTGCCTAATGCATTAATTTGATAACTCGACCAACTGTAGTCACTCGGGTCATTAACCATACCTGCTCTGACAGGGTTCAATTCTATATATTGATACACCTGCAGCAGATATTTTTCACTTTGCACCAACGACGAGCGAAATCTTCCCTCCCACAGTGTGCCAGACCGTTCATACCGACGATTAAAATATTGCACATATTTGCGCCCCAAAGACTGCATCATCGAAGATACGGCTGAACTTGAGTTTGGTGTGCACAGTAGATGTACATGATTCGTCATTAGCACCCATGCATGTACATCAACATCAAATTTTTCGGCGTATTCTTTCAACCATGCTATATAAGCTTTCATATCGCTATCATGTGCAAAAATCACTTGCCGATTATTACCTCTTTGGATGATATGTTCTGCAACACCAATTATTGAAACACGTGGTTTTCTAGGCATTATTATACTCCTTCATCAAAATATACAGAATAGACATATTTCATTACAAAGATACTGGACTAAATGCGGGTTTAGCTTGAACTTATTTGGATCTGACCCTCTTTATTTGCTATTGTTTGAAAGTACCAAATTTATTAATTTACAAGGAATTGTCGTGAAATTATCTGCCCGTATTATCTCTGTTTCGGCTTTAGCTATAGCATTATCCTTAGCCGGTTGTGCAACAACAACCTCCACCGTTATTGACACCCCGAAAGTGAATAGCTATCAATCCGATTACTCAGGTACCAAAAGTAAGCTAGCTGTCGGTCAGTTTGTGAATCGTTCAAGTTTTCAAAATGGTATTTTTTCTAATGGTAGTGACCGTTTAGGTAGCCAAGCAAAAACCTCAATCATGAGTCATTTGCAACAAACAAACCGCTTTGTCGTCTTAGACAGAGACAACATGAATATGCTACAAAATGAAGCTCAGCTTGCCGGTACTGCGCAAACTCTATCTGGTGCTCGCTATATTATCACTGGTGATGTAACTGAGTTTGGGCGTAAAAATATCGGTGACAAACAGTTTTTTGGGATTTTAGGTAAAGGTAAATCGCAAATTGCATACGCTAAAGTTACCATTAATATTGTCGATGTCACCACTTCTGAATTAGTGTTTACTTCACAAGGTGCCGGTGAATATAGCTTATCTGAACGAGAAGTCATTGGTTTTGGCAGTACGGCTGGCTATGACTCAACACTTAATGGCAAAGTGCTGGATTTAGCCTTACGTGAAGCGGTTAATAATCTTGTTGATGGCATAGAAAGTGGCGCTTGGCGTCCATAGAGCAAGGAGCTCAAACATGACAATTAAGTTGTTATCAGCTTCCCTTGTGCTGCTACTTGCTGGCTGTGGTGCAACTGCACAGCCTCCACTTTACTATTATGGTGATTACCCTACGACGGTTTACCAATTTTTTAAATCCGATGAAACAAGTACCGCAGAGCAAATTGAGAAAATGGTGCTCGTGATCGCAAAATCTACCGACAATGATCAACATGTAGCTCCAGGTGTCCATGCTCATTTGGGTATGTTGTATTTTGAGAGTGGTAATCCAACGGAAGGTGAATTCCACTTCAGACAAGAAAAAACATTGTTCCCTGAATCTAGCCAGTTTATTGATTTTTTACTTGCTAAGCATAAGGGGTAACCATGAATTTTTTTAAATTATCTGTTGTTTTATTGGTGTCAGTCGTCATGTTTGGTTGCGCTAATACTAAGGTATCTAGCTTCAATTACACTGAATTTAGGCAGGCAGATCCGTTATCCATATTGGTATTGCCACCTATTAATAATACCACTGAAGTGCTTGCACCATACAGTGTCATGGCACAAGTCATTGCGCCTATCTCTGAAGCGGGGTTTTATACATTACCGGTCGCACTTGTAGAACAGACTTTTCGTAATAATGGTTTAACAGTCGCTAATGATATACATGCATTACCTAAAGAAAAATTGCATGAAATATTTGGTGCTGATACGGCCTTGTATTTAGATATACATGAATACGGTACCAGTTACATCATCATATCAAGCGATACAGTTGTATCAATATCCGCTCGTTTAGTTGATCTTAAGACTGGAAATGTGTTGTGGCAAAAAAGTGCGACGGCGTCTAGTGCTGAAACCCGTAGTAACAATAATAGTGGTGGTTTAATTGGTATGTTAGTTATTGCAGCAGTGAATCAGATTGTTGAAACGGTGTCTGATTCTGGATTTAACATTGCGGCAATCTCAGCGAATCGCTTACTCTCGAAAGACAGCATCAATGGTTTGCTTCCTGGTCCCCGTTCACGTGAATATGTTGCGCCATTAGCTAAATCAAAATAATAAAAAAGGGGGTCAGATCCAAATTAATTAAATCGGATCTGACCCCCTTTATTTTGACTCAAATTATTTCTTTTTATGCATCGACATCATGCGTTTGCGCTGACGTTGCTGTGATATCGATAACGTATTTTTCTTACCTTCAAATGGATTAGACCCACCTTTAAATTCAATTTTAATCGGCGTACCCATCACTTTTAATGCTTTGCGATAGTAGTTCATTAAGTAGCGCTTGTATGAATCAGGTAAATCTTCAACTTGGTTACCGTGGATCACAATCACAGGCGGATTATAGCCCCCAGCATGCGCATACTTCATCTTAACGCGACGAGAACGAATCAATGGGGGATTATGGTCTGCTTGTGCCATTTCCATAATACGCGTCAACATAGAGGTGTTGATGCGTCGTGTGGCTGATGCATAGGCTTCTTGCACCGATTCAAACAAGTGACCAACACCCGTGCCGTGCAAAGCTGAAATAAAGTGCAAGCGAGCAAAATCGACAAATCCTAAACGACGATCTAATTCACGTTTTATATCTTCTTTGACATGACTTTCAAGACCATCCCATTTGTTGACGGAAATAACTAATGAACGCCCCGCGTTCAATACAAAGCCAAGTAAACTTAGATCTTGATCAGTTATCCCTTCACGTGCATCGATGACCAACAACACAACATTGGCTTCTTCAATAGCTTGTAAGGTTTTAACAATAGAGAATTTCTCGATTGCCTCATTGATATTTTTACGGCGACGAACACCGGCAGTATCAATTAAAATATATTCGCGACCATCACGTTCCATCGGAATGAAAATACTATCTCGAGTCGTACCAGGCTCATCAAACACCACAACCCGTTCTTCACCTAATATACGGTTAGTTAAGGTGGATTTACCTACATTCGGTTTACCAACAATAGCCAGTTTAATCGGTTGATTTTGTAACCATTGTAATTGCTTATCTGCATCGGCATCATCATCGTTACGCACAGGCTCCACAGCAATCATATCTGGGAAATCGGCTTCGAGCGGCTCCAGAGTCAAATCTAACAACTGCGCAATACCACGACCATGTGCTGCCGCAATCTGTTGTACGTCGCCCATACCCAACGTATAAAAATCGGCACTTTCACTATCGCCATCAATGCCATCGACTTTGTTAGCAACGACGTGCACGGTTTTTTGTTGTTTACGTAAGTACTCAGCAATGCCACGATCCGCAGCAGTCAATCCGGCGCGCGCATCCACCAAGAAAATCACCACATCGGCTTCATCAACCGCTAATAGGGATTGGTTTGCCATTTCAGCATCAATACCAGCTTCATCACCAGTAATACCACCGGTATCAATGACGATAAACTGGCGCTCTTCAAATTTAGCAGTACCGTATTTACGATCTCGTGTGAGGCCTGGAAAATCAGCGACGAGTGCATCTCGAGAGTTCGTTAAACGATTAAATAATGTAGACTTACCTACATTTGGACGACCCACAAGGGCCAAGACCGGAAGCATGGTGTTACCTTAATAAAGTAATTTGCGCGGAGTTATTCAGTACCCAGCGCAAATAAAGTACCTTGAGCATTTTGCATAAACAAAGTGTTGTTTGTAACGACGCCTGGCGCATAAAAACGCTTATCCTTGTCATTACCTAATTTAAGTCGCGCAGCGAGTGTACCATCAGTTGGGTCAATTAAATGCACCGAACCAAAGTTATCCCCTATCGCGATAAAGCCATTAAATAGTACCGCAGATGTAATATCTCGGCCTTTAAATGTTGATTGTGACCACATTTCAACGCCGTTACGCACATCTAACGCGAACACATTGCCAGATACATCTGAGACAATAATGCGATTACCCGCAATCGCTAAATTACGGTAACTCGCATATTCACGTTTCCAAATCACGCGACCTGTACGTAATTCAATGGCCGTTAATGCGCCGTTAAATGATACAATATAAACGTTCGCGCCGACTATAACCGGCTGTGTGTCAACATCAATAATACGTTCTAGCTCGGTTGCCCCTGAAGGAGTTGTCACTGTGGCTTCCCACGCAACTAAACCTGAATCAGCAATATTAACTTGTAATTTTCCCGCAGCAGTACCAACTAATACTCCTCCATTGGCGACTAGCGGAGCAGAAGTGCCACGCAACGACAAAGGCGGAACATCAGATTCATGGATCCACGTTTGTTTACCGGTCACTAAATCATACGCAATTAAGCGGCCAGCTGTTGTATTGACTACAATCATACCATCACCAATTGACGGTGTTGCAATAATCTCACCAGGAACCTTGATATCAAAATCAATCGCTCCCGTCTCTTGATTTAAGCCAAGTAAACGGCCATCTTCAGAACCAACATAAACATGCTCAGCACTAACGGCTAATCCACCAGCAAGCTTCGCTGAGGTGCCAGCAGAAAAGAAACTTCCGCCAGTATTGATACGTTGTTGCCAGATTTTTTCGCCCACCAAATTGTATGCAACGACTAGACCTTGTCTATCCGCAGCAAATACCTTGTCGCCTGACACTTGTGGTTGTAAGCGAGAAAAATAGTCGCCAATGCCATTACCGACTTCGCGCTCCCATAGCACATTCAAATTGACTTTATTTTCAAGCGGCTCAAGATTACGAATTTCAAGCACTTCGTCATCTTCAAACCAATCGGTGACACTTTCACAACCAGAGAGTATCATTAGACACAATAGCGCGCTGAGTAATTTGGTACGTGAAGCAAACATCATAAATTAGTTTCCAGTCGAGTTGGCAGCACTGTCCATCAGCGCTGGAATATTATCTAATCGAATTTGTACTGAACGGTCTTCTTTCGCCGCGATAGAAGCCGTATATGCATTCTGTGCTTGTGCAAAATCACCCTGAGCGACCAATATATCACCACGTAATGCTTCTTTTTCAGCAGTATAAGCGGTATTTTGAACTTTAGCTAAACTGGCTAACGCCGCGCTATAATCTAAAGTAGCAAACTGCACACGCGCTAAACGTAAATTTGCAACCGTCAACAAAATCGGGTCAGTCGTTAACGTTGAAACTTGCTGCAATTGTGTCACTGCAGTAACAAAATCACCTTTTTCAACTGCCGTTTGCGCAGCTATAAAGCCCGCTAATGGCGCATAGCCAGTGGTCCCTTGAGCAGTAATAAATGCCTTAGCATTCTCAATGGCGTTATCTTCTGATAATGACGTTACTAAGGTTTGATATTGCGCAGACGCAGTTTCTTTGGCTGCGACTTGAGTGTCGTTATAGTAACGCCAGCTCCATAAACCACCTAAACCTAATACAGCACCAATCACGATGGCACTGCCGTTATCTTTCCAAAACTTTTTAATCGCTTCGACTTGTTGTTCTTCTGTTGCGAACTGTTCCATGGATATTCCTACTTCTTTAGCGGTATTAATAAATACCGTCGATTAAGGGTTAAAAAATGTATTGAGCGCTGTGCTCAACGCTGACAATGCCACTGTCACTTGCTCGGCCTCGCCACCTAAATATTTGACTGTCACTTGCTGTTGTTGGACTTCATCTGTACCAATCAACAATGCTACTTTCGCTTGCGCTGTGTCAGCTCGTTTTAATTGTTTTTTCATATTCCCGCCACCACAATGCATTTGCACGCGTAAACGAGTCTCGTCTCTTAGTCGTTCTGCTGTCGTCTGTGCATATAATAACGCATCTTCACTCAAAGCGGTAATATACACAT
>DBBN01000008.1 GCA_002292215.1 Glaciecola sp. UBA983
ACCCCCAATTAATTTCACTACTAACCCAGGCAGCAATGATTTTTTTCGCAGTACGCGATATTTCGCCCCCGGCTACCCTCCTCAATTATTTTCTGGAGTCCCACACCACCCTATTACGTTGGAATTTGTTTAGATAAAACCGGTAATTTTTCAATTATAACAGTCATAAACAATCAACAATGTCGCTCATTATTCGAAATCTTAAATTTAGTCATTGAAATACAAACTTTTATACTTTTTAATTCTTTTATAAGATAGTTATATTGATCTACATATTCGAGACGCCCATGAAGCCAAGCCAGCAGGTAAATGAATTAGGTTTGGTACCCGTTAATAGTACCAATCGCAATTTATTGAATTCTGATATTGAAAACGACTGGCACTATATGCCGTTAATTAAAGCGCTTGTTGGGTTGTCGGCCTTGCTTCATGACTGGGGAAAGGCGACAGCGTTATTTCAAGAAAAGCTCAATCCTAAAAATAGAATGGGCTTTAAGAGCGACCCAATACGTCATGAGTGGATTTCGTTATTGTTATTAAATGCGTTTATCCAATCTACAGATTGTGCTACCGACGATGCGTGGCTAAACCAGTTAAGTCGAGGCGAAGTTAATGAAGTATCATTAAAGGAGCTGATAAAACAGGAATCATCTCAACCATTAAGCAATTTACCGCCCATTGCCAAGTTAGTCGCTTGGTTAATTGTTTCTCATCACCGTTTACCATTACCTGATAAAAATAGCTGGAACAATTACACGTCAGAATCTGCTGATTCTATAGATGTTATGTTAAGTCGAATTACTAAAAAGTGGGGTTATGAAAATAGATTTGATGAAAAAGAGTATCAAAAACGGCTGCATGGTTGTTTTAGCTTTCCTAAGGGATTGATTAGCAATTCAAAACCCTGGTTATATCAAGTGAAAAAATGGTCGCAGAGATTATTAGCGAGTCAAAGCCAAGCTAAGCAATGTATAAATGATGGTAGTTATCGTTTGGTGATAAATCATGCTCGGCTGTGTTTGATGCTGGGAGACCATTTTTACTCATCACAGCAAGCGGATAAAAAATGGCAAGATACAACAGGTTTATTTGCTAATACTGATCGTGCTACCAATAGTTTAAAGCAAAAGCTTGATGAACATTTAGTCGGCGTGGCGAAAAACGCGTTGCAAGCTGCGCATTTGCTACCTGCATTTGAACAGGACCCACCAGTAGCGAAAGACGTGAATAGTTTGAGGAAACGCAGCCCTAAACACTTTGAATGGCAAGACAAAGCGGTAGATAAGCTCCAAGCTTGGCAGCAAGAAACTGCTAAGCAAAGCACGCAAAAACAGGGTTTTTTCGCAGTTAATATGGCAAGCACTGGCTGTGGTAAAACCTTTGCTAATGCGAAAGTCATGCGGGCTTTATCAGGCGATGCTAAAAGCTTACGTTTTATTTTAGCCTTAGGACTACGCACATTAACCTTGCAAACCGGAGATGAATATCGAGAAAGAGTCGGCTTAGATAATAGTGAGCTTGCAGTGTTAATTGGCTCTAGTGCAGTAATGGAATTACATCAACAGGCAAAAATAGATGAAGAAGAAGAGAGTTTTGAAAATAGTGGTTCTTTGTCCCAAGAAACATTACTAGATGAAGATCTAGACTTTGACTGTGATATTCCCGAGCAGGGTTTAAGCACAGTATTAACCTGTGCACGAGATAAACAGTTTTTATACGCGCCGGTGTTGGCTTGCACCATCGACCATTTAATGGCAGCGACAGAAACAAAGCGTGGAGGGCGCTATATTTTACCAACTTTTCGTCTTATGTCTTCAGATTTAGTTATCGACGAAATTGATGACTTCACCGGTGATGATTTAATTGCCATTGGTCGGCTGATCCACTTGGCTGGTATGCTTGGCCGTAAGGTGATGATTTCATCAGCCACCATTCCGCCTTATCTCGCCGAAGGGTATTTCAAAGCCTACCGCGACGGTTGGCAAATATACTGTAAAACCCGTAGTGCTAGCGATATTGTTGGCTGTGCGTGGATAGATGAGTTTTCTACTGAGGTAAGCACTAATAATACCGTCGAAACACCTAAGGCTGTATCGCAATATAGGCAAGAACACTCGAAATTTATTGAAAAAAGAGTCGCCAAACTTCAACAGCAACCAGCCAAACGCAAAGCAGATATTATCGATTGCCAAAGCATAATTGAAAATACACAAGGGCAAAGTCCTCAGAAGGAAGAGGTAGCTGAAGGCAAACAAAAGGCCTATTTTGATGTGATTGCACAAAGTGTATTAAGCAAACATCAAGACCACCATTTCAACGATGAGCGTAGCCAGATAAAAGTGTCATTTGGAGTGATCCGCGTCGCGAATATCACACCTTGTGTTGAGCTCGCTAAATACTTGTTAGATAAAGCGTGGCCCGATACGACAGAAGTCAGGGTCATGGCGTATCACAGTCAGCAAGTACTGTTACTACGTTCAGTACAAGAACAGCATTTAGACAAGGTGCTTAAGCGCAAAGAAAAACCAGAAGAAATACCCGATGCGCTAAATGAGCCTGTTATTCGCCAGCATCTAACCGCCATCAAAACACATTCCCCCGAGATTAAAAATGTACTGTTTATATTGGTAGCGACACCAGTAGAAGAAGTAGGTCGTGACCATGATTTTGATTGGGCGGTGATTGAGCCATCTTCCTTACGTTCGATTATCCAGTTAGCAGGAAGGGTAAAGCGCCATCGTGAGGGAGAAGTCGCCCAGCCCAATATTGCCTTATTACAATACAACTGGAAAGGCATTCGAGACCATAATGATGAAAATGCTAGAGTCTTTAATCACCCTGGATTTGAAGATCTCATTCGTTTAACAAGCCATGATCTAAACCAATTAATTGATGTTAAAAAAATAGCTCAACGTTTAGATGCAATTCCACGAATTCAACATTCACCGCAATTAACCACAGATTATATACGTGCCTTAACTCAAGCTGGAAACTTAGCTGAATTAGAACATGCTGCTACTTGGTATTGGCTAGCGAATTACAAAAGCTCGGGCGATGGCGCCCAAACCAGTCCCGCCACATTACAAGGCTGGCTCAATCATCATTGGTTTTTAACTGCCTTGCCACAAGCGTTAGCACCATTTCGAAAAAGCGAACCGAGCTTGAAGGTATTTTTAGTCTTTGATAACAATCAAAAAGAAAGTCGATTTTGTGAAAGAAATGTGCGAGGCTACCCTATTGAGCGTGAGAAGCCTTTGAATATTCATCGGATTCCATTAAGTGAACAAGCGGAGAAAAGATTGTGGTTACCACGCGATTTTGATCAGTGTTGTGTGGCATTGGCAGATGAGCAACGTAATCAAAGGTCGGTTTCATTGCGTTATGGGGAGTTGAGTTTCCCCCACGATGAGAAAAAACAATATGGGTATAACGACCAATTTGGATTAGTGAAAATTTATTAGGACAGTTTATGATTGATCCAGCAATAGCGGCTTTTTTTGATGAAAGAAAAGCTTTATGGTTAAAGAATAATATCAAGGCATCTATGTCAGAGGTTGAGGTGCGAGAAAAAGAAATGGAGTGCGAGGCCGTCTTTGCTTTAAAAAAATGGTTACCCCATGCAGCAAACAGAGCGATGCAAATATCTATTTCCTCCCACCCATGCACTTTTAGCCATCCTAGTTCACGTAATAATAATAATGGCCATGCTAGCTCGATTATTGTCAATAACAGACAAGCCAATGATGGCTTTTTAAGAAGTGGCAATGTCAATGTAGCAACCGATGCATTAGGTAATGCAGCGGCGCTGGATGTATATAAATTTTTAACTTTGAGAATGGTAGATGGCCAAACCCTCATTGAACATCTTGAACAGGATACGGAATTAGCGATTAGTCTGCTGACGCTGATAAATGCCGATGAAAATCAAAGTTATCAAGCATTAAAGCGAGGGTTTTTAGCGATGACTGCTGCTGCCGGAGAAAGTATTACAAGTTCGAAAATAAAGCAGGTCTTTTTCCCCGTTAATGATAATCTCATTATCGAAAGTTCAGATGCTGATGTTTATCACCAGTTATCCATCCTGACAGCGTCGGGAATTTTATTTGAATTAAGAAAGCGCCTTGATTCAATGCGTTTTGGTGATGACATAAAAATAGCACGAGAAAAGAAAAGGGCTAATCAAGAGAATGGTCCTTATAGTGAGATCTATAATTTAACTACTATTGGTTACGGTGGCACTAAACCACAAAATATCAGTGTGTTAAATAATCAAAATGGCGGTAGAGCTCATTTATTCATGAGTGCGCCACCGCAATTGAAAAATCGGAATATTCACTTTCCATATTCTGATTTTTTTAACCAAACCGTGAGTTATTTCCAATGTAATAATCAGTTCAATCAGTTACATAAACTTTATAGTCGCAATGATAATAATATTCATATTCGTACTGAGCGTGACGAATATTATCAAAGCGTGATCGATCACATCATAGAAAAAATGTGGCAAGTTCGAAGTGTGGCACTAGAGCAATATATCCCCACAACAAACCAATTGCCTGCGGCACAGAAAATATGGTTGTGCGAACAGGAAGAGAGTAAAGCACTGCGCAATACTACAGATGATTGGCTGGATGATATTGTTAAATCAGTGACCATTTTTATTTTTCATGGCTACGAAAAAACAGTAGGTAAAAAAGCCATTAAATTCGGTGACGATGAATATAAACATATGCGGAAGTTGGTGTTAATAAATCAGGAAGCGTTGCGATGATAGGCGAAGTTAAAAAGCTGCTGATTATTCCTCATATTAAAGTGCACAACGCCAATGCGCTTTCAAGCCCTTTTACTATAGGTTTTCCAGCGATGACGGCTTGGTTGGGTGCTGTGCATGCACTGCAACGTAAATTAAACGCACAAAATATCCCCGTCGTTTTTTTAGCGACAGGAGTGGTCAGTCACGATATGGATTTACAAACCTACAAAGGGGATAACGATTTTGTACATTCGATTGTGGGAACGGGTAGTCCGTTAGACAAAACCGGTGCTAGATCGGCTTTTATCGAAGAAGCCCGCTGCCATCTTAATGTGAGTCTAGTGATTGAATTCGACCAGATCACTATTGATGACCGCGAGCAACTCTTGTCTGCGATATGCCATACTCTGCATGCAAATATGAAAATAGCAGGAGGCGATATTAGAAGCTTTCAAGTGCCTTTTTTCCTTAATAGCGAAGAAGGAAATGACCAAAATTTACGTAAAGTGCAGCGTGCTTTAATGCCTGGTTACGCCTTGATTGAGCGCCGAGATCTGATGATTAATGCCATGGAAAATGGTGCAGATGCACTAGATGCATTGATTGATTATCTAGCCATTCATCACCGGTGTGATACCGACGAAGAGGGCAACGTAACGTGGAGCAGTTATCGTAAAACACTGGATAATAAACCGGCGGGATGGATAGTGCCGATTGCCACCGGCTTTCATGGCATCAGTGAATTAGGCAACGCTCTTAACCAAAGAGATCAAGATACACCACATCGATTTGCAGAAAGCATCGTTACTTTAGGCGAGTTTAAAATGCCGCACCGAATTAAGTTTATTGAAGATTTGTTATGGCGCTATCACACCGAAGGTGACTTATATCTTTGTCAACAAAAGGCTCAAGCCACACAAGCTAAGAAGCTGGATTCAGCCACTAGCTCAATCGAATCAGAATTTTAATTAACCTATCATTGGAAACAAGAAAAGGATATTTATCATGGCTAAAAAAGACAACATCGCATCAGTATTGGCATTTGAGAAAAAACTAGTGGCAAGTGACGGTTTTATGTACGGCACCACATGGTTAGATCGTAGTCAAATAACCCCTCTTGCCTTACAAGAAAAATCTGTGCGCGGCACAATATCTAACCGCTTAAAACCAGCCGTTAAAAATGACCCAGCTAAACTTAATGCCGAAGTTGAAAAGGCTAACTTACAACGCGTCGACGCATGTGCACTGGCGCCTGAGCAAGACACTTTAAACTTACAATTCACGATCAAATTTCTTGGTGGTATTACACAACCTTCTGCTTGTAACAATGCATTGTTTAAACAAAGCTATAGTGCCGCCGCCAGTGACTATATTAACACGCAGCGCTTTACTGAACTGGCTCGCCGTTATGCTTCGAATATCGCCAATGCACGTTTTTTATGGCGTAATCGAGTAGGTGCTGAAAAGATTGAAGTATACGTCAAGGCTAAAAATAGTGTGGTAGATGAATCGTTGATGTTTGATGCCACACAATTTAGTACTCGAAACTTTGACTTTAATGATGACAAAATCAATCAATTAGCCGCTCATATTGCTGACGTTCTTGCCAGTGAAAACGATTTTTTATTATTGGATGTCAGTTGCTTTGTGCAAGTCGGTAAAGCACAGGAAGTTTACCCCAGTGAAGAGTTGGTACTAGATAAAGGAAAGGGAGAGAAAAGTAAAATTCTTTATGATGTAGAAGGTATCGCTGCGATGCATTCTCAAAAAATTGGTAATGCGTTGCGTACTATTGATACTTGGTATCTTGAGTTTAATGATCCTGAAACCAGTGCGGGTCCTATTGCCATAGAACCCTATGGTGCAGTCACTAACCTTGGTAAGGCTTACCGTACACCCGCCGATAAACAAGATTTTTATACTTTTTTTGATGCTTGGGCGCGAGGTGAAAAACTTAAACGTAACGAAGATGAACATTACGTTATGGCCACATTAGTGCGTGGCGGTGTCTTTGGTGAAAGTGAAAAATAGGACTCATGATGAAAGTCTATATTGATATTACCTTGCTCCCCAGCGATGATATTGGCCATCACTTTCTTTGGGAAAAAGTCTACCAACAAGTGCATCTCGCATTGGTAGAAATTCAAGATGCTAATGGTTGTTCAGCCATTGGTATTGGATTTCCAGAATTTAATGCCGGAAAGCATCGCCTTGGACGAAAATTCCGAATATTTGCACCTGATCGTAATGCGTTGGATAAACTCAATATTCAACATTGGCTGGAACGACTTGCCGATTACGTACATATGACGAGTATTAAAGAGGTGCCTGAAGCGATAGAAATTTATCAGAGTTTTAGTCGCTTACAAGTAAAAAGTAACCCTGAACGTATTGCCAGACGCGTAGCAAAATACAAAGGTATTAGCTATGAAGAAGCACTGGTCGAATGCACAGGTGTTGTAGCCAAAAGAACAGCGGCCCCATTCATTTGGATGAAGAGTCAAACAAGTGATAATCGTTTCCGGTTATTTATACAACAAGAAAAGGTAGCGTTTACGGAAGGATTGTTTAATACCTATGGTTTGAGCAAAGGCGGCGTTTTGCCTTATTTAACCTAAATAATTTGTTCTTTTAAAAAATAAAATAAAATCAAATAGTTATAATGATTGCTAATCTTAATGGGTAAAGCATAGATATTTAGCTAAGTAATTGTTATAGCTGTTTTTTTTTGCACTATACTTCAGTTTACTGCCGAACAGGCAGCTTAGAAAATCCATAGGTCTACAATCTTGGTTGCGTGCCAGTTTACTGCCGAACAGGCAGCT
>DBBN01000085.1 GCA_002292215.1 Glaciecola sp. UBA983
CTGCGGTGATTAATGTCAATGGTGTGGACTTAGGAATAAAACCACCGGCACCTAGTTGAATTGCTTTTGACATCAATGACGCTGATTCATGTGCAGAGACAATCACAAATATCGTATTAGGGAAGGCATGATGGCATTCGACTAAACCCGATAGTCCATCATTACCTGGCATCGTTAAATCCAAAAAGACAATATCTGTCTCAGGCGCACCACGTAAAAAAGTGAAGGTAGACGACAAACATTCCGTTTGGTTAATATTCGTGCCAAACATTGGGGCTAGCGCTTGAATCAATGCAGCCCTAAATAATGGGTGGTCATCAGCGACTAATGCATGATGCATGAGTAAACCTCCTGAAATGCGCTTTAATGACAAAGCGCATTTTGTACTCGGTAATAAGTAGAGACACTAAGTCTTAAAAACGATAACCGATTTTAATATGTGCGGTTGCCGGATCACCATAATAACCAATTAACGTATTATCGCCACCTAAACCTGGTGTATATAGACTAACATTCGTCGGATCGCTTAGATCAGGAGTCACAAATTGATACCCACCTACTAAGTATTCTTCGTTGAAGACATTTTTTAAATGCAGTCCAGCATACCAATTACCATCCGGATGTTCCCAATTGATACTGACATTCATCAAACCGTAGCCATCTTGATTAAGTAAATTATCTTGCTCAAACAATGAATAACCACTGCGATGATAGTAATTAGCATTTAATACCATCGGCCCAAATTGTGTCTCTGCGACATACGTCACCGCTAGGTTAACCGTTCTCTCTGGCGTATTAGAAATATCAAATCGGTCTGAAATATCAATCACAGCATTATCAGGGGTGGTTTCAATTACTTCGTCGAAATCACTTGAAATCATCCCTAAAGCAACATCAAAAGTCAGATTATCAGAGGCTTGATAAGTAACTTCAGCTTCAAGGCCATTGGCTGAAGACGTCCCGACATTGCCCAAGATTTGCTGTAGATCCGTTGAGTTTTCGCCCGGTAGTACAGATATGTATTGGCGGTCTTTGTGATCAAGATTAAATAACGTGACGTTGGCACGTAGATTATCGTTCCACTCACTTTTCATGCCTATTTCAATCGAGTCTACTACCTCAGGATTAACTGAAGGCTCATTAATCGTGGCTCGTGGATTAAAAGTACCTGATTTAAACCCTTGTGCATAAGACGCATAAAACATCAGATCGCGATCCGCTTGATATTCCACGCTCACTTTTGGTGTAAAGCGAGTCCAGCTCTCTGATTTTGCTGCATCTAAGACGCCATCACCATCGGTGTCAGTGCCTAGAACTTGTGGTACTAGTGCTCCCTCAGGTCTCACATATCCATCAATCCAACCACTATATGGATAGACATTGGCAAACACTAATCCGTTATTCACTATGGCCGTTTTCTTTTCGTCCGTATACCTTGCACCAATTGACATAGACCATTGTTCGTCTAAATCAAAATTCGCTTGGGTGTACAATGCCCAACTTTCTGAGTTATTACAGCCGGTGACTTCTCGAGTTAATCCGGGTACACCAAATGCAGTGCGTCCCAACACCCCTAAAATTGCATCAAAGTTACCACAGCTTTCACCATCATATAGGTACAAGCCTGATACTAAGGAATACTCACCATTATCATAATTCGCTTGTATTTCATGTGTGGTGTTGTCGTCTTTGTACTCGGCCGGTACATCAAAGATATCTAACGGCGTATTATCAAAATCAATATTGGTGGGTGAATAACCATCACGCGACGAACCAATATATTTGAGTTCTAAATTGTCGTTAACATCATACCGTACGAGTAAACTCACTCCTTCCAACTCGACTTTATTAAAAGTGGGCATACTCGTATAGGAGTCATAGACACTCCCTGGTACTGGTGCCTCAGTTAATAATGATGGCAGTAAACGATAGCCTCCTTTAGCATTGGAATTATCGGTAGTTTTATCCCAGCTTAAACGGAAAAATAAATCTTCCGATGCATTAAACTCTAAATCTAACCGAGCAGCGGTAAGGTCTTTGTTATAGTTTTCTAAATCTTGATTAGGTAATGCCGACTCTAAGTATTCGCCAAACCCATCACGCGTTAATTTTGCAAATCCAAACCCTAAATATAATTTATCTTCTAATAATGGCGTTTGCCCGGTGAGTTTAAGATCTTGTTGCTTGTATGACCCTATTGTACCTTCAATGTTAACCGTCGTGTCGCCACTCATTTCTTTAGTAATGTATTTGAGTGCACCGCCAATGGTATTTTTGCCATATAACGTGCCTTGTGGTCCACGTAAGACTTCGATACGTGACACATCCAATAAATCAAGCACCGCGCCTTGAGGTCGTGCAATATAGACATCGTTCACATAAATCCCCACACCAGGCTCATACCCCCAGAGTGGATCTTGTTGCCCTACTCCGCGAATAAATGCGGTTAAGGTTGAATTGGTTCCACGTGATGTTTGTAGTGTGGTATTTGGAGAAAACTGTTGGATCTCAGTAATAACTTCAATCCCCCTATCACTTAACTCTTGTGCGCCAATCGACGTAATGGCTACCGGCACCTCTTGAAGTGACTCTACGGTCTTACGTGCTGTCACCTCTATTCGTTCTAAGCCTTGATCATTCGGTCTCTCTTGCGCAGCAACAGTGCACGAAACAAAACTGGTCATCAATGCACTCGAAACCGCTAACGCGCAGAGGCTATTTTTATAAAATGTGTGTGATACAGTGTTATTCATTTTGATGTCTCCGTTAAAAAAATGTATATACTTTGTAAACATCTCGCAGTCGAACAAACTTTAAAGGATTCAATGAATTATATCTGTAGTACCATCGTACTATTTGAAAAATAAGGTTTTACAGCCATACTTTAGCGACACCTAAAACATCTGCAGTCACAGTATGTTAACAACTTAGTGACATTCATCTATAAGAAAATGCGCTGATTAAGTTTGCTCTTATTAAAATTACTCTTACTAAGATATTAGGTAAAACAGGAAAACGTCTATGTTAAGTCTTTTGGGACTCATTGCAGGGCTTGCGCTGCTGATATATTTAACACTAAAGGGAATGAACCTGTTCATTGCAGCCCCCTTATGTGCATTGTTTGTTGCATTAACCAATGGTTTACCCATATTTCTGGGAGAAGGTAATTTTGTTACTACCTACATGTCTGGGTTTACTGGGTTTATTGCTGCATGGTTTTTTATGTTTTTGCTGGGAGCGTTATTTGGCAAGTTCATGGAAGACACAGGTGCCGCCGATTCATTGTCACGTTGGATCATCACCAAGCTGGGCTTCAAACAAGCAGTATTTGCGGTGGTTGCTGCATGTGCTATTTTGACCTACGGTGGTGTGAGTGTTTTTGTTGTTGCGTTTTCAGTGTATCCAATGGCGTTAAGCTTATTTAAAGATGCCAATTTACCGCGTCGTTTTATTCCTGCGACCATGGCATTTGGCTCAGTCACGTTTACGATGACATCGGCAGGCTCACCTGAGATCCAGAACTGGATCCCGATTAAGTATTTAGGCACATCGCCGTTTGCAGCATGGGAAGTGAGCTTAGTTGTCGCTATCTTTATGGCGTTATTTGGTTATTGGTGGCTTAAACGAATGATCGGTAAAGCCGTCACACAGGGCGAAACGTTTGTCACACGCGATGATGATCCACTCGTCACCGAGCGCAAACTGCCTAATCCCTTTACCGGCTTTATTCCATTGACTGTGGTCTTGGTCTTATCCTTTCTATTACACGAACAGCTAGCACAACTAGCATTAATTATCGCATTAGGTGGCGGCGTACTGACCTTAATGGTGATGAATTTCAAGTATTTTACCAATTTAGGTAGAGCGGTTAATCTTGGCACTACTGGCGCCCTATTAGCCATCGGCAATACTGCTGCGGTGGTTGGCTTTGGCTCAATTGCAAAAACCACCGATGCCTTTGCCCAAACTGTCGAAGTCATGACCCATCTTCCCGGCCATGAACTCATTGGCGCTGCGATTGCGGTGAGTGTGATTGCTGGTTTAACCGGTTCGGCGTCAGGTGGACAAGCCATAGCCCTGCCCTTAGTTGCTCCGCATTATCTCGACCAAGGTGTTGATCCAGAAGAGTTACACCGTATTGTATCCATTTCATCTGGTGCACTGGACTCGCTACCGCATAATGGCTATGTCGTCACCACTATTCGCGCTATTTGTGGTGAAACCCACCAAGCAGCATACGGTCCAATGGCAGCATTAACGGTAGTGGTACCTTTAATTGGGCTGTGTATCGCCATCGCGTTATTCGTATTATTTTAAGGACTAATTTGAGGACTGACATGAGTGATAAATTGAGACTGACGAAAACCTATCTTGCGCGTAATTGTGTCACTATGGTGTTTATTTTTGCCCTATCTGTAAGTACGTTAACCATAAGCTCGTTAATTATCGGCACGCTGACTATCGGCGCTGCTCACGCGCAAAATAATAATGACGAGCAAGTGCTACTGACCACCAAACAACGGCATGTTATTGATAGTTTTACCACGTTTAACGGACATACACTCAAACAAGTAAATATTGGTTGGGAAAGTTATGGCAACCTCAATCAAGACAAATCCAATGTCATTTTGATTACTCATTACTTTACGGGTAACTCGCATGCCGCCGGCAAGTATCATCCAGACGATAAAGCGTCGGGCTATTGGGATAGTATAATAGGTCCTGGTAAAGCCATTGATACGAATACCTATTTTGTGATCAGTGTGGATACCTTAGCCAATATCAGCGCACATGATCCCAACGTAATTACCACAGGTCCAGCCTCAATTAACCCCGATACAGGCAAGCCCTATGGCTTAAGCTTTCCCGTTGTGACCATACGCGATTTTGTCAATGTCCAAAAATCCGTATTGGAGGAATTAGGGATCACTAAGCTCCACGCAGTAGTTGGGGCATCGATGGGGTCAATGCAAGCCATCGAATGGGCGAGTGCCTACCCTGAATGGGTTGATAATGTGATTTCGGTGATTGGCTCGGTACATTCTGACGCATGGACAACGACAGCATTAGAGCAATGGGCTATCCCTATAAAGCTCGACCCATTATGGCAGCAAGGCCAATACGCGCAAGATGCCCCGCCGATTGAGGGGTTAACCGCTGCATTAATGTTTATAACTCAAATCGCCTTGCACCCTGATTATTTTAATCAAGTGGGACAAACTTTAGATCATCAAGCATTACAGCATGCGCCTCTGCATGACATTTTAGCGGACCACAACATCACACAATGGCTTTATACCAGAGCTAAAAGCCGAGCCAGTCTAATGGATGCTAACCATTTGTTGTATTTGGTGCGGGCATGCCAGTTATTTTTAACTGGCCAAGGGGCATCACTCGAAGCGGGATTAGCCAAGATCAATGCTAACGTGCTCCTTATTCCAGCAGATAATGATCTATTATTAATGCCTTATCATGCTCGCAACGCCTACACGCAATTACGCACGAATGCGGCGACTAAAGCTGCAAGTAAAGCCTCTGCACCGAAAATAGCTTATGCATCGCTGCAAGGACCATACGGTCATTTAAATGGCGTATTAGGGATTTCCCAACATAGCACTATTATTGCTGATTTTTTACAACAATAAGGCTCGGTTTATGACGATCAAAATAAGTATTACCACTACGCTAATCGCAATCGGTATGTTTACCACATTTACCGTTTTTCTTGCTAATGCAGACGATGGCCTTAATTATGATCCTAACAATGTGACCGTATCAGGGTTATCTTCAGGGGGCTATATGGCAACACAAATGCATATCGCGCATTCTGATAGTATTCACGGGGCGGCTATTTTAGCGGCGGGTCCGTATTATTGTGCGCAAGGGAGTATTGGAACAGCACTCGCGCGCTGTGTCACGAAAACCGACAGTCCGATTGATTTAACCATATTAAACGACCAACTCTACTATTACGCACAACAAGAGTGGATTGCCCCACTACAAAACTTGCAAGATGATAAGGTTTGGCTATTGCATGGCCTTAAAGATACAACCGTAAACCGTTTGGCTGCGGATGCATTGTATACCCAATATACCAACTTAATGCCTAGCGTAAATGTCTCCTATATGAAAGACCAAGCATTCGGTCATCAATTTCCTACCGATAAGAAAGGCAGCAAATGTGGAGTGTCGGAAAAACCGTTTATCGGCCAGTGTAATTATGATGCGGCCGGTCAGCTATTGACACATTTATTGGGTCCGTTACAACCCAAATCTACCCAGCTTAGCGGTAATATCGTTAAATTTGATCAACAAAAATACGCTGGAGAAACGGCCAACACAATAGCTGATGACGGCTACATCTATATTCCACAAAGTTGTGCTCAGGGTGACACTTGCCGGTTGCATGTGAGCTTTCACGGCTGCAATCAAAATGCCAGTGCCATAGGGATGGATTATATTGAAGATACGGGATTGAATGAGTGGGCTGATAGCAATAACCTTATTATCTTATATCCACAAACTGAAAGCTCAATGTTTGCGCCGCTAAACCCACAAGGCTGTTGGGATTGGTGGGGTTACACGGATCGCTATTATGCCACGACTAAAGGACCACAAATTAAGGCTATACACACGATGATTAATACTTTTATACAGAAGTTCCCAAAAAAATAAATATCATTCATGTAAGTGATTTGGCATCATCTTATTATTGAGTCACTAAAGAGAAACAATAAACATGCATATCTATGTGGATGCCGACGCCTGCCCTAACTTGATTAAAGAAATATTATTTAGGGCTGCACAGCGCACCAAGACACATTTAACGCTAGTGGCGAACCAATCCATCAAAAAACCGGCATCGGCGTTTATCCATATGCTGCAAGTACCACAAGGATTTGATGTTGCCGACGATGAAATCGTACTAAGAGTTACACCGGATGATTTGGTTATTACAGCAGATATTCCATTGGCAGCCGAAGTCATTGAAAAATCAGCTATCGCATTAAATCCTCGTGGCGAGTTATATACCACGCAGAACATTAGAAGCATTCTAAATATGCGAGATTTTATGGATACCATGCGCTCAAGTGGCGTGCAAACCGGTGGCCCACCTCCCATTACACAAACGCAAAGACAACAATTTGCTAATGCATTAGATCGGATCTTAGCAAAAGCGAATCAATAACTTTTAAGGAAAATAAACATGGCGAAGACAGTTTTTATTACCGGTGGCGCAAGCGGTATTGGTTTTGGAATAGCAGAGTTTTTAGGTCAACAAGGACATCGAATTCTCATCGTAGATATTAATGAGCAAGCGGCTATTGACGCATGCGAGACATTATCGGCTCAAAACATTAGTTGTCGTCCTGTGGTACTCGATGTAACCGATACAGTGTCAATTGCAAAATTAACTACAACCTTGCACGATGAAACCATTGATATTTTAATCAACAATGCTGGGATTCAGCATGTCGCTAAAATCGAAGACTTCCCACCTGAAAAATGGCAACTACTGATCAACATTATGCTCGTTGCTCCAGCAATGCTAACCCAAGCGTTCTTACCAGGGATGCGGGAGCGAAATTTTGGCCGTATTATTAACGTCGGGTCGATTCACTCGGTGGTTGCATCGCCTTATAAATCTGCCTATGTCGCTGCTAAACATGGCTTGTTAGGGTTTGCCAAAACGATTGCATTAGAAACGGGTGAGCATGACATCACCATCAATACGCTGTGCCCAGCCTATGTTAAAACCCCACTAGTCGAAGCTCAAATAGCCAAACAAGCAATTGAAAACGGGATCTCTGAAGAAGACGTCGTCAACAAAATCATGCTCGAACCCATGCCGAAAAAAGCGTTTATTGAAATCAGTGAACTGGCACAAACTGCGAATTTTTTGATTTCTTCTGGAGCTAAAAATATTACCGGTCAAACTCTCATTTTAGATGGCGGTTGGACTGCACGATAAACCCGCTAACTAATTGGTTAGTTGGCAAAAAATGCGGTTAATGTTACATTTCACTGCATACTGCTCAAAGGAAGTAACAGATGAAATACGCCACCGTTGGATTAATTGGAAAGCCGCAAGATGAAGGCACGCATGTTAGTTTGACGGCACTCACTCATTATTTGCACGAAAAAGGCTGCAAGGTACTGATTGAATCGCGCTTACATGCAGAAATGGATGACGAGCGACTGACTAGCGCTGAGCTTGTCACCATCGGGCAAGAAGCCGATCTAGCAATCGTGGTCGGTGGTGATGGCAACATGTTAGGTGCAGCCCGTGTATTAGCTCGCTTTCCAATCCATGTTGTTGGCGTTAACCGCGGTAATTTAGGTTTTTTGACCGATATTGATCCTGAAACAATTACCGAAGATCTTGACGCTATATTCG
>DBBN01000060.1 GCA_002292215.1 Glaciecola sp. UBA983
GGCTATCCAGATCAAGGTATCGATTTTGCTGGTTTAGATATCAGCGCGGATGATTTGCTGGGTAATGTGAAAACATTACGTCAGTTTTTCCAAGCAAAAGATGTTGCCGTTGAAATGGAGCCGACTGATCGTGAACGTTGGGGGATGACCCCGCAACAAGTCAACGCCTATTACAATTCATCGTTTAACGAAATTGTGTTCCCTGCGGCAATTCTACAACCGCCATTTTTTGATCCAAATGCAGATGCAGCCGTGAACTACGGTGGTATTGGTGCGGTAATCGGACATGAAATGGGTCATGGATTTGATGACCAAGGTTCAAAATCAGATGCACAAGGCGTGCAACGTAACTGGTGGACTGATGAAGATCGTGCAGCATTTGATGCGAAAGCTGAAAAACTTGCCGCTCAGTATTCAGCGTATGAGCCAATTGAAGGTAACTTTGTTAACGGTAAAAACTCATTAGGCGAGAACATTGGTGATGTCGGTGGTTTAGCAATGGCGTATCACGCGTATCAACTAAGTCTGAATGGTAAAGAAGCGCCAATTATTGATGGCACTACTGGTGATCAGCGTTTCTTCCTAGCTTGGGCACAAGTCTGGAAAGAAAAACGTACCGAAGAAAGCATGCTTAACCAACTTCGTGGTGGTACTCATGCGCCAGGTCGTTATCGTGCATTAGCTCCACGTAACCATGATGCATGGTATGCTGCGTTTGATGTTAAACCTGGTGATGCATTGTATTTAGCACCAGAAGAACGTGTGCGTATTTGGTAATTTAGCTGACAAACTAAGACAAATATATTAGGAAGCTCTGTAGTTGATATCAGCTACGGAGCTTTTTTTATGCATGCGTGAGTATTGCCTCTTAGCTTAATAATGCCTGAGAGGAACGGGTAAACTGATACGATCGATTAGTTTCTCCGTATAATTTAATATCCTCAATTCGTTCAAAGCCTAACCGTTCTAATAACTGAATAGAACGAGTATTAGTTGGCATCACTATCGCTAAAATAATATCAAGCTTAAGCACCGTCAGTGCATGTTTGAGTACAAATTGACAAGCAGCAAAAGCGAAACCTTGACCGGCATATTCATCTAATAAGGCAAAGCCTAAATCCGGATAAGCTAATTCAGGGCGCTTCAATAAACCACATACCCCTATCGGAATATTTCCTTTAACACTAGGAATAGATACTAAATCAAGCGCAAATCCATGCTCTGCAAAACACGCCATTGGCCCAGTAGAAATATATTGTTCAGCTGCGGTAATATCAGTTATGTGTTTATCTGCAATAAAACGGATGAAACTTGGCTGAATATACAACCGCATCACAAAAGGCGCATCACACAGGGATAAGCGCCTAATTATCACATCAGATGATAAAATCAAGCCGCAAACTCAGCTAACGATTTAGGCCTTGCGACTTCTGAGTGTAACTCCCAGAAATACTGATGCGAATCATATTGTGCTGAATTGAGATCTAACACCGATAATTTATTCGGATCAGTAAACGTCATCGACGCAGGACCGAATGACTCCAATGGTAAACGCTCTGCAGTATTCTGCGTAAAATACGCCACAAAATCATGTACTAAATCAACCGTGTACGGATACTGTAACGCATCATCCGGCATTGCAGCTTGATTGACTGAAATCACTGTGGATAATGCGGATTGAGCATGTGTCGGCGACGATGGTGTTAAGGCATAGCGAGCACAAATATAAGCATACAATTCTTGATAAAAATTCGCCCAGCCTGAAGGCATTGACTTATCTTCATTAAAGTAGCGCACCGCCCATGTCATTAATGGGTAAGCATCTGGCTCAGCCTGACAATCATCCAGTAAATTCGCTAAAAACGTCCCTGCCATGACGCCATGCTCCCATTGCATGTAACGTAATACATAACGTAATAAACTATACCCATCGGCCATCACATAAACATCATACAACGCATTCATACGCTGCATGTCTGCTGGCGTATAACTATATGTCGAGGTTAAAAAACTGTGTTCATTGGTTTTAATTTCGTATTTTTCCATATACCCAGGTTCTGCCATTGGGCTATTGGGTAACAGCTGAGTGGGATAGGCCTTAACCGATACATCCATATCAATATAACGTTGTAAATCTGCAGTAAATGAGGCCACCGTTTGTCCCGGTAATCCCATCATTAAGTCAGTCGATAATGGCAAATTCAAATCCGTAAACGCCTGCGCCAATTCATCATAGCGCTGAGTGCGAATGTTTTTGCGATTAATGACTTCTAAGGTTTGCTCATCAGTAGTTTGGATAGAAATGATCCCCTGCCCAATGATCCCGCCATCAGAAAAGATTTTAATGATCTCGACTAAACGCCAGGTGGAGTTTTTGGTGTAGTTCACCACGATCTCTTGCGGGTAGCCATATTGAGCTTTGGTGTCGACAATGAATTGTGAGATCTCGATATCGCGGTCATACAAGCCATAATTAGCATCAGCAATCCACATCACACGAATTTTATTTTGCCCAATCCACGTAATTTCATCTTTAACCCGCTGTAAGTCAAACTTACGGATTTTTTGATTGGTCGCACTGCCCCAATCACAAAACGTACAGCCGTAAGGACAACCGCGATTAGTTTCAATGATGGCCGCCTCGACTCGTCCTTGGTATTGATCGAATAAGCCAGATAAATACGGGGATGGCACCGTATCGGGGCTTTTCATTCGCTCACGACTACCGGTACGAATAAAGCGCCCCGTCATCGCTTCTCGATAAGTGATCCCTGTGACTTGTGCTAAAGCATGATTATCCGCTTGAATATCCCGTTTATGCGGCGTATTCGGTTTGGCAATCGCACTTAATGCTTCCACCACTTCGGTGATCGTAATCTCACCTTCCCCATGAACGGCAACATTTACCGAAGTATGCTCCGTTAAAAAATCTTCACAGGCTTGTTGGTAATCAGGCGTACTCGGTCCACCATGGATAGTAAAATTACCACTATATTGTTTCACCGCTTGACTGATCTGCATGTTGACATCAATTGACCACATGTAGTTTGAGAACAGCCACACACCCGCACCAAATTTACGATAAGGCCCATTAAATAACGCATTAGGCTCAAGATAATTGAGTGGAATAAACTGAAATTTATCTAACAACGCCCCATCTTGATAGGCAATCAAGGCACTGTAAAGCACCCCAAGTGCCAATGGAAAATGATTTTCCATATGGGGCACAAAGTAAACTGGGATTTTATCTTCGGCTAAAGCGTCTTGCCATTTAGCAGGAATCGGTAACGCTGAAGCCGTCGAGGTCGAAAAAGGGGTTAAGACTGGCGCGGTTTTAGCAATATTGGTTTTTTCATCGGCTAATAACCCTAATTGATGCCATGCACTGATGCGAGCTAAATAAGTATCATAAGCCACACCTAGCGGCGCTTTTGTCGTCAATATCTCAGAGATTGATTTACCTTCACCAAAGCTCAATAGCACCATGACATCTAGCGCACTCAGCGC
>DBBN01000030.1:0-6198 GCA_002292215.1 Glaciecola sp. UBA983
ACTGTCCGAGATATGGAAAAAGCCGGTGCAGCAGCGGTACATATGGAAGACCAAGTCGCACAAAAGCGCTGTGGTCATCGTCCAAACAAAGAAATCGTCTCCACCGAAGAAATGGTTGACCGGATAAAAGCGGCGGTTGATGCACGTACCGATCCTGATTTTTTCATCATGGCACGCACCGATTCATTTGCTCAAGAAGGCTTAGACAAAGCCATTGCTCGGGCGAAAGCCTATGTTGCAGCTGGCGCTGACGGTATTTTTGCTGAAGCTGTAAAAACAGAAGAACATTACCGTGCATTTAGTGAAGCATTAGATGTGCCGATTTTGGCCAATATTACCGAATTTGGTCAAACCGAACTGTGGAACAAAGAACAGTTAGGCGAGTGGGGCGCAGCGATGGTGTTATATCCATTATCAGCCTTTAGAGCCATGAACAAAGCGGCGGAAAATGTCTATCGTCATATTCTTGAAGATGGTGATCAAAAAGCCGTTGTCGATACCATGCAAACGCGAATGGATTTGTATGATTACTTGGGTTATCACGATTATGAGCAAAAGCTCGACTCGTTATTTGCTGAAGGCAAAAACAAGTAATTCATAGCACCGATAAATGAGTACCTTGTACCCTATATTCAATCTAACAATTAAAAAAAATTTTAAAAAAGAGGACATCAACATGGCCGATAAAAAATTAAGTGGCGCTGGATTACGTGGTCAAAGCGCAGGTGAAACCAAACTCTGTACTGTGGGACAATCTGGCTCAGGTTTAACCTATTGTGGTTATGATGTATCAGATTTAGCGGATAATGCGACCTTTGAAGAAGTCGCATATTTATTATTTAACGGTGAGCTACCCACCCAAGCGCAATTAGATGAATATGTCGCGCAACTAACTAGCATGCGTGATTTACCTGATGCCCTTAAAGCGGTGTTGCGTTTAGTGCCAAAAGATACCCATCCGATGGATGTTATGCGCACCGGCGCATCATTCTTAGGAAATCTAGAACCTGAAGCCGATTTTGCTCAACAACAGCACGCTGCCAATCGTTTACTGGCTGCCTTTCCTGCAATCATGACCTATTGGTATCGTTATACCCATGAAGGCGTTGAAATTGATTGTGTCACCGATGAATCATCAATCGGTGGTCACTTCTTAGCATTATTAACCGGTAAAACGCCATCTGAATTACATCGTAAAGTCATGGACGTATCTTTGATTTTGTATGCGGAGCACGAATTTAACGCCTCAACCTTTACGGCGCGTGTATGTGCTTCGACATTATCCGATATGTTTTCGTGTATTACTGGCGCAATTGGTTCATTACGCGGTCCATTACATGGCGGAGCCAATGAAGCGGCAATGGAGATGATCCAGAAGTTTACTTCCCCAGAAGACGCTAAAATCCAAATGGCAGGGATGTTGGAACGTAAAGAAAAAATCATGGGCTTTGGCCATGCCATTTATCGTGAATCTGATCCGCGTAATGTGATCATCAAAAAATGGTCTAAATTATTATCGGAAGAATACGGAGATAGTAGCTTGTATGATATCTCAGTCGCGTGTGAACAGTTTATGTGGGATAGCAAAAAATTATTCTGTAATGCAGATTTCTTCCATGCTTCAGCGTATCACTTTATGGGTATTCCAACGCCATTATTTACGCCAATCTTTGTGTGCTCACGCGTGACTGGTTGGGCGGCACATGTCATGGAGCAGCGGGCTAATAACCGGATCATTCGTCCAAGCGCCGATTATACAGGAAGTGAACCGCGTACCGTGACCCCTATTGCACAACGAGGTGCTTAAAATGAACAGTGATTACAAAATTCGTTTGCCTGAAAGTACGTTAGAGTATTTTGATACTCAAGCAGCGGTCAATGCGATTGAGCCTGGTGCGTACGCCAAGCTCCCGTATACTTCAAAGGTACTAGCAGAAAACTTGGTACGTAAATGTGCGCCAGAGTCACTACAGGTGTCATTAGAACAATTAATCTACCGTAAAAAAGAAAAAGATTTCCCGTGGTTTCCCGCACGAGTGGTCTGTCATGATATTTTGGGACAAACGGCACTGGTTGATTTAGCCGGTTTACGTGATGCCATTGCGGATAAAGGTGGTGATCCTGCTAAAGTTAACCCTGTTGTACCAACGCAACTTATCGTCGATCATTCCTTAGCTGTTGAGTACGGCGGCTTTGATCCTGAAGCGTTTGATAAAAACCGCGCGATTGAAGATCGTCGTAATGAAGATCGTTTCCATTTTATTAATTGGACCAAAACGGCGTTTAAAAACGTGGATGTAATCCCCCCTGGTAACGGGATCATGCACCAAATTAACCTTGAAAAAATGTCACCCGTCGTGCAAGTAAAAGATAATGTTGCCTTTCCTGATACCTGTGTAGGGACTGATTCACATACTCCCCATACAGATGCCCTAGGCGTGATCTCGATTGGTGTCGGTGGTTTGGAAGCGGAAAATGTCATGCTAGGGCGCGCTTCGTATATGCGTTTGCCGGATATTATTGGCGTCGAGTTCACAGGTAAGCCACAACCGGGCATTACTTCTACAGATATCGTATTGGCATTGACGCAGTTTTTACGTGAAGCCAAAGTCGTCGGTGCATTTTTAGAGTTTTATGGTGAAGGTACCCAGCATTTATCATTAGGAGATCGCGCGACGATTTCTAATATGACACCTGAGTATGGCGCAACGGCAGCGATGTTTTATATCGATCAGCAAACCATTGATTATTTAACGTTAACCGGACGTGAGCCGGAGCAAGTGAAGTTAGTCGAAGCCTATGCTAAAACCACAGGTTTGTGGGCTGATAGCATGGTAGATGCCCAATACGAGCGTACCTTATCATTTGATTTGTCTGCGGTGCAGTGGAATATGGCGGGTCCGTCAAATCCTCATGCTAAGCTCCCGGTCAGTGAGCTAGCCTCGCGCGGTATTGCCAAAGCGTATACCAAGGAAGAAGGTTTAATGCCAGATGGCGCTGTTATCATTGCAGCGATTACCAGTTGTACTAACACGTCGAACCCACGCAATGTGATCATGGCGGGCATGCTTGCCAAAAAAGCCAATGAGCTTGGTTTAGTTCGTCAACCTTGGGTTAAATCCTCATTAGCGCCAGGTTCTAAAGTCGTTAAAATGTACTTAGAAGAAGCTGGATTACTGTCTGAATTAGAGCATTTAGGCTTTGGCATTGTCGGATATGCCTGTACTTCATGTAATGGTATGTCGGGTGCATTGGATCCTAAGATCCAACAAGAAATTATCGACCGTGATTTATATGCTACAGCAGTGTTATCAGGTAACCGTAATTTTGATGGTCGCATTCATCCGTATGCATCACAAGCATTCTTGGCATCTCCGCCATTAGTAGTGGCCTATGCGATTGCGGGTTCAATACGTTTTGATATTGAAAAAGACGTATTAGGGCATGACAAAAACGGCAATCCAGTTCGTTTAAAAGATATATGGCCAGATGATGCCGAAGTCGATGCCGTGATTAAAGCGAGCGTCAAGCCTGAGATGTTTAACCAAGTGTATACACCTATGTTTGATTTGAGTGTTGACTATGGTGAGAAAAACAACCCGCTCTATGATTGGCGTCCACAAAGTACCTATATCCGTCGTCCACCTTATTGGGAAGGCGATATAGCAGCGCCAAGAACCATGCAAGGTATGCGACCATTAGCGGTACTTGGGGATAACATTACAACCGATCATTTATCGCCCTCGAATGCAATTATGAGTAGCAGTGCTGCCGGTGAATACTTAGCTAAAATGGGCTTGCCGGAAGAAGATTTTAACTCGTATGCGACACATCGTGGCGATCATCTAACAGCGCAGCGCGCGACGTTTGCTAATCCAAAACTACTCAATGAAATGGTCTTAGATGAGCAAGGTGAGATCAAACAGGGTTCTTATGCCCGTGTCGAACCGGAAGGTAAAACATTGCGTATGTGGGAAGCGATTGAAACTTATATGGAACGTAAGCAACCATTGATCATTGTGGCTGGTGCGGATTATGGACAAGGTTCATCTCGTGACTGGGCAGCGAAAGGGGTACGTTTAGCCGGCGTAGAAGTGATTATCGCCGAAGGGTTTGAACGTATTCACCGCACTAACTTAGTCGGTATGGGCGTGTTGCCATTAGAGTTTATGCCAGGGCAAACTCGTCATACTTTTAATATTGATGGCACTGAAACCTACGCAGTCAATGGTGACGTAGTAGCCGGAAGCACCATGCAAGTTGAAGTAACACGTGCTAACGGAGAGCAATTTAACATTGATACATTATGTCGGATTGATACTGCTGAGGAACAAAGCGTGTATGAAGCCGGTGGTGTATTACAACGCTTTGCACAAGACTTTTTAGAAGGACATGTCGCATGAGCCAACCAGCTGCTGGATCCGCCTTTGCACCCCAGCTGAAAATTCCTGCCACGTATATGCGTGGTGGGACGAGTAAAGGGGTGTTTTTTAAGCTCAGTGATTTGCCGGTGGCAGCACAAGTGGCAGGTGCTTATCGTGATGCATTATTACTGCGTGTGATTGGTAGCCCTGATCCCTATGGCAAACAGACGGATGGCATGGGAGGGGCAACCTCAAGTACCAGTAAAACGGTTATTTTGAGTGCCAGCACACAACCAGATCATGATGTGGATTATTTGTTTGGCCAAGTGGCGATTGATAAACCCTTTGTGGATTGGAGTGGTAATTGCGGTAATTTGACGGCAGCGGTTGGTTCATTTGCCATTAATAATGGTTTGGTAGAAGCTGGACGTATTCCTGAAAATGGGGTAGCAGTCGTGCGTATTTGGCAAGCCAATATTCATAAAACGATTATTGCTCGCGTGCCGATCAGCAACGGAGAAGTTCAAGAAACGGGTGATTTTATGCTCGATGGCGTGACATTTCCCGCAGCAGAAGTGCCGGTGGAGTTTGTTGCTCCAGTCGATCCATCCGAAGCGGTGTTACCGACCGGTAATCTGGTTGATACACTCATTGTGCCAGGTATCGGTGAGTTTCAAGTTAGTATGATTAACTCAGGGATCCCGACGTTATTTTTTAACTCGTCAGAGCTCGGTTATATCGGTACTGAATTGCAAGATGCCATTAATAATGACGAAGCAGCATTAGCGCGATTTGAAACGATCCGCTTGCATGGTGCGGTAAAGATGGGCTTGAGTCCTGATATTGAAACAGCTCAAAGATCGCAACATACACCTAAAATTGCGTTTGTTGCACCTGCTAGTGCTTTTACCACATCAAGTGGTACTGACATTTCTCAAGATGGGATTGATTTGCACGTCAGAGCCTTATCAATGGGCAAATTACATCATGCGATGATGGGTACGGCTGCAGTTGCGATTGGCACTGCTGCCGCCATTCCTGGGACACTGGTGAATTTGGCTGCCGGTGGCGGTGCAATTGAGTCGGTTACTTTTGGCCATCCATCAGGTACTTTAAAAGTGGGGGCAAGTGCGTCATTAGCGGATGCTAAATGGCAAGTTGAAAAGGTGGTGATGAGCCGTTCAGCCAGGGTTTTGATGGAAGGGAATGTGCGAGTGCCGGAGCCTGTTGTGTAAACAGGCTCGATATTTAATTAATTCAGTATAAACGGCGCCCACCAAATTGCCACAAATGTTAGTATCACCAACCCAATAAGGTTTAAAATCAAACCGCTGCGGATCATTTGTGGAATGGTTAGCATGCCTGACGCAAACACAATGGCATTTGGTGGTGTAGCGACAGGTAACATAAACGCGCAGCTAGCCGCTAAGGTTATAGGCACACTCAACATCAGCGGTGATAAATCTTGTTGGATTGCAATGGCTCCCATGACGGGTAAAAAGGTCGCTGTGGTGGCTAAATTACTGGTCAATTCCGTTAAAAAAATGACTAACCCGGTCGTGAGGATAATCAATAATATTAATTTTGATGTACCCATTGCTGAAACGGTTTCTCCTAACCATAAGGCCAACCCTGAACCTGAAACCGCAGATGCTAAGCTTAATCCTCCCCCGAATAATATCAACACACCCCAAGGCAAACGGGTTACATCAGGCCAAGTAATTAGCTGGTATTGCTCTTTTTCACCCGATGGGATAATGAATAATAACATCGCTGCTGCCATGGCAATCATTGCATCACTGACGCCAGTCACCCCGAGCATATCACTGACTGG
>DBBN01000030.1:6208-10265 GCA_002292215.1 Glaciecola sp. UBA983
TTGATACCGGGCCTAATTCGGATCTGAGTTGCTGTAAATGCGCCTCGACTTTGGCATCTGCCTGTATATTTACTTGAAACGAAATTCGCGTTAATACAAACCAAGCAATCGGTAGCATTACAGTCGACACCGGCACACCAATGGCCATCCATTGAGCAAAGCCTAATTCAATTCCATGATTTTCTGATAAATACGCGGCTAATAGAGCATTAGGAGGAGTACCGATCAAAGTCGCTAAACCACCAATGGTTGCACCATACGCTAAACTCAATAGCATTGCAGCTTGAAAGTGACTGATTTGTTTTGCTGATAAACCCACCACTTTTTCACTGATAACGGTGACGACGGACAAGGCGATAGGCAGAAGCATCATCGTGGTAGAAGTGTTGGTCATCCACATGGATAACACCGCCGCGACGACCATAAATCCGCCGATAAGACTTTTACCATTGGTACCCGTTTTGGACAGTATAACGAGCGCAATTCGCTTATGAAGTTGCCAACGCTCAACAGCTATTGCGAGCACAAATGCGCCTAAAAACAAATAAATAATGGGGTTTGCATAAGCTGATGCGGCGTCCTTGATGGAAGCAATGCCCAGCACATCAAAAGTGATGAGTGGAATAAATGCTGTTGCAGGGACAGGGATCGCTTCCGTTGCCCACCAAATTGCCATCCACATGCCTACTGCGGCGGTTCGCCATGCTTCGGTAGACATAGTCGTTTGTTGGTGATCGAATATCATCATGAGAGCAAATAACAAAGGGCCGAGGATCAATCCAATATCCTGGTATTGGGCACGTTTAAATGAAGCCGCGGCACTAGTACTTGCAGGTGAAGGTTGATTACTCATAGATTGTACCCTTATACAGTAAAAGAAGCGCATTAGGCTAACGTATTTAACCTAATGCGCAAGGAAATACTTTTACAATTAAGACCTTACATTCTATAACGCACGTCTAAGTAAAAGTTACGACCAAGATCTTTATGGGCATCAGAGTTATACCCAAAGTAACGGTCGGCAAGCGGGGCTCGTTCATCAAACATGTTTTTGACACCAAAACGGATCCGAGTGTCGGATTCACCATGGTCAAAACGATAATCAATGGTGCCATCGTATGTACTCATTGCAGGAATATTATAGCGAGTACCATCGTCTAGGGTGAGTGAGCTTTGATAAAAATCACCCACACGGCGGCCACCAAATGACGCCCCCCAAGGACCATTCTTCCATGATAGTTTGAACGTATGACGTTGATCTTGATTGCCGTCGCGGTTCACTAGATTGGCGAAACCATCAATTGGATAATTGCTGGGGATCAGTCCATCAGCCTGAGCAGCCACGAGAATTGCAGATTCTCCACCAGCTTTTTGCTCATAGGTTGTCAAAAAAGAACCGTTATAACGTAATCTAAAGTCACCAACAGCAGTACCCCAATCAAAGAAGAACCCTACATCAAAACCTTCAACCGTGCGCGTATCTAAGTTAGCATACTGGTCATCGATAAATTGAATATCGCCTGCTGGACACATACCTGCCGCAGTGTAAATGGCAGCTTCATCATCCCCCACAGCTTGGCGTGTGACGGCTGGGTTACCGGTACAACCTGCGCCGGTATTGTCCAGTCGAGCCAATAAATCCAGTAAGGTATGGTTTTCTTCACCAAATAAACCAATTGTGTCCTCTTTGACTATCGACCAATAATCCAACGTTATTGTGAGGTTATTGACAGGTGTAAATACAAAACCCAGTGATTTATTTTCAGATGTTTCAGGTGCTAAGTCTTGGCTCCCTTGCGCAATTCGTTGAATCGAATTATTACAATCTAATGTGTTTTGATTGGGGTCTCCACCGTTTTCGGCAGCATAAGTACAGGCCCAATCGGTACGAGTATTATTTCGTGCAACAATTTCTTCATTAATGGTGACCAAATTGGGAGCTCGAAATGCTTCAGACCAAGAACCACGCATGAGTAATTGTGGTATGATTTCCCATCCAAAGGCTAGTTTACCGACGGTTGTATTGCCGACATCAGAGAATCGCTCATGCCGAATAGCAGCTTGTACGTCAACGTTTTCTAAAACAGGTAATTGTAATTCAGCAAAGAGCGACGCGACATTACGGCTACCTGCATTGTCAGGTGTTGGGCTTGAGTTCACGACATCTGACACATAGGGGTAGGTATCTCCTTCCCAATCAGTAAACACAATAGTTCCGTCTAACCGGTCATCTCGGTCATCGATAAATGACTCACGGCGATATTCTGTGCCGAGTAATAATCCCGCCATACCGCCTTGCATTTTGAACATATCGGGATTAGATATTTTAAAATCAAAACTGGTGAGTTTAGTTTCACTTAATCTGGAGACATCAACGAGGGCGCGTTCAATGTTATTATTGATGCCGCCACTAAACGGATTATATGCCGCCGCTGTGGTATCATTTAACGCTTCTTGCATTAATATATTGGATACTCGATTTCGCGTAATGTCATCTTTTGTTGCTTTGGAATGTATAAATGCGCCTTCCCAATCCCAATTTTTATATAAACCACGAAAACCTTGTAAGAAACGATAGGTATCACCGTCATTATCAACGATGCGCGGTTTTTCAGCAAATCGATAATTATCAATAATTAATGCCATGCCGCCAGCAGGTACATCAGTACCAATTACCGAATCAGGTAACCGATTGGGCGAGCCAACTGGACCCAAAGGGTTCCAATAGTTATCTGCAGCAACTCGAAGCTTGGAAGTTGAGAAGGACGCTGAAGGATGGCGGAACATATTAGTGCTGGATTGATAGTAAGACAATTCAGTGAATCCTTCGATCCCATTATCAAACTCATGATTGATAAAGACAAACATATTTGCACGAGTTAATTCGGACACTAAATCACGATTATCATTAAGATTTAAGCGGTAGGTGCCTTGTCCATCAATCCCGCCACAAGTGCCATAGCCAATACTATATTGACAGCGTGGGTCACCTTCAGGATAGGTTTCGAATTCGCCACTACTATCGGTAAGTACATTGCGTAAACCTGAACTCGTTGCACTAGAGACTAAATCAAACTGGCCATACAACGAATTAACAGTGTCATTTCTAAATACGGTTGAATCTGCCCAAGGTGAACCTTCGGGGAGACGACTTCGAAAATCTGAATCCGACCATCGTGGATCGTCTTGAGAGTTAACGCGGTCTCTTGCATAGTAACTAAAAAAGGAACTGACATTGGTTTTGCCGCCATTGAAATCCTTACCCCATTCAATGGTTAACGACTCATCATTGCGTGGTAGATGTTGGAAACTAGCCACTTTAGCGCGCACATTTAAACCCACAAAATCATTTTTGAGCACGTGATTAACAACACCAGCGACTGCGTCTGCACCATAAATTGCTGATGCGCCATCACGTAACACTTCGACTCTATCGAGGCCTGTCACAGGAATGATATTGGAGTTAACTGAGTTAACTGGCACAAAACTTCCTCCAACTTCTTCGGTTTGGTATGTAGCAGAATTCACTAGGCGACGACCATTGAGTAGCACGAGAGTGTTACCCGTACCCATATTACGTAAGTTGAATGCGCCGATATCACCACGAGCAGCATTGACACCACCTGAGATACTTTCTGCTTCATTGACAAAATTTTGCCCATTTTCAGGGATCAGATCTAATAATTCATCACCAGAATCGATGCCAAATTCTGCAAGATCTTCAGAACTATATACTGAAACGGCTAGGGCTTCGGAGATTTGGCCATTTTTTATTTGTGTTCCAGTAACAGCGATTTTTTCAATATTGTCATCTTTCTTTTCTTCGGCTTCTTGAGCAGACACTGTATTGACTACAGTTAATCCAGCTAAGCCAAGAGCAAGTGAGTATGGAAGAACATTGTTTTTGTAATGTTGGCGTATTCCATGAGTAATAGAATTGTACATGTGTTACCCCTAGTTTATGTGTTTTATTGTTATAAATGCTTAGTTTGTGTTCATATAAAACGTTGCAATCAGTATTTCCCCCTACTGTAATTTACAAATAACTGGCAAGTAG
>DBBN01000002.1 GCA_002292215.1 Glaciecola sp. UBA983
CTATATCTGTAAAACCGTTCAACATGGGCTCTTGTAACAGTGAATTAATTACCTCTACTGTGATAGTAGATTGCTTAGTAATGATACTCTGAGAGTGATGCATGACTAATAAACATTGACCATTGGGTTTTAATACCCGTGCGACTTCTGCTAACGTACAGGACAAATCACTGTATTCCACGCCGTACATACTAACAACAATATCTATACTGTTATCTGCGATGGGTAACGCATGCATATCTGCTTGAGTGTGGGTTATCCATGGGTGCAGCGTCGGTGCTGTAATATGGGCATAATCAACATTTTGCCATGATTGACATAACGAGGCATGTTCTTGTTTGCTGTATAAATGACTTAGCGCGCCATTACCTGCCCCTAAATCGACTATGACAGCGTCTTTAGGAAAAGTTGCAAACGCAGATTGCCAATATCTTTCAATGACTCCATAAGGTCCTTCACCAGACTCATAATCATGCATGAATGAGTTGTGAGTAGAATGCGATTGCCAATAGGATTGCCAAGGAGTAGCGCTCATAGAGACTCCATTAATTAATCTAGGTAGAAATCTTAGCATAAAAAAAGCGAGCCTAAGCTCGCCTTTTACAACAGTTAACTAATCTTAGAAAGATTGAGTATAACGTGCATATACGATACGGCCGTAACCGTCATATAGGCTGAAGTTATATTCACGTGAACCGTCTGGATCAGTACCTAAGATTGGCGCTTTACCACCAATGTTGTTAGAACCGACTGTTACTTTACCGCCCCAAGGAGCATTGTAAGAAACGTTTACGTCATTCGTGATCCAAGTAGAAACTGGAAGATAATCTGCACCAGATAAACGTGCAGTATCACCAATGATGTTCATGTTCCATGCTAGGTCGAAATCACCGATTGAATAAACATTCGATAATACACCACGATACGCAGGGAATGCAGAGAAATCTAATTGATCAGCACCATCTACGTCATACTTTGCAGTATAAGACATTGATAAGTTAGAACGTAATGCACCCATTTCATTGAAATCGAAACGTGTGTTTAAGTTCAAATCAAGACCAGAAGTTTCTAATGTACCTTGGTTACCGTAACCACGTGTAATTGACTCAATTGCACCGTTAGATAAACGCGTAACTTGCATACCAGCTGGTAATGCTTGTCCAGTGTTTTGTAAGTTAACTAACTCACCAGCAGAGAATGCTTTGATACGGTTATCGATTTCGATGTTGAAATAATCAAGAGAGAAATCAACCCAATCAGCCGCTTCATATGCAAGACCGAACGCGTATTGAGTAGAAGTTTCAGACTCAAGGAACGGGTTAGCGATAACATATGCATCGACTTGATCAGAACATGTTTCAGCAAGGCCTACCGCAACACAGTGTTGTGGATCACGAACTGAATCAGCTGAGAAAGAATCTTTTTGCGTTAAGATGTCTAATGATGGTGCACGGAAACCTTCACCGTAAGACGCACGAAGTACTAACTCATCCATTGGGTTATAACGTACAGAAACCTTTGGAGAAACGTCTGAACCGTAATCGTTATAGCTATCATAACGTGCAGCAGTAGTCACTTCTAAGTTATCCTGTACTGGGAAAACCGCTTCGACGTATGCTGCTTTAACTTGACGAGTACCGCCTGCAGAATTACCAGCAGAACCACCGATTACGCCACCTTCTGACAATGAATCATATTGATCACTGTAGAAAATGTCACGCCATTCGCCACCAACGATAGCAACAGCTGTGCCACCATCCATGTCGAATAAATCAAACTGAACAGAACCGAACACTTCGTCTTGGTTGTAATCACCAATACGTGAGATAGTCGCTTTCATTGAGTTAAGGACGTCAGCAGGGTTACGATCTAAGTCACCTAACAAGTAAGAACCGTCATCCATGTATTGCTCAGCAATTGGGATAACTACGTAGTTACGACCAACATCATAAGTACGTGATTTGTTACGACGTACGCCGAACTCAACTAATACACCATCGATGTCGCCTTCAACAGCAACTAATAAATCTGATAAATAGTTATCAACATCATTGTCACGATTACCTAAACCTGCAAAACGGTGTAACACATACACGCCATCAGAACCAGTAGTCGCATCAGCAGTTGCGTCATACGTAGATTGGTTCCATGCTGCATCGTAGTATGGAGAATCTGGGTTAGTTGGGTTATTTGGGCTAGTAGGACCAACATATGCTTGCGCAAGAGAAGGTGCATAACGACCAAATGAAGATGACTTAGAGATATTCATGTTTGAGAATATTGACCAATCATCATTGATTTCATAACGGCTGTTTAAGAAGAAACCAACGTTACCTGTAGATGCTTCATCAGCAGATACAGATGCGAAGTTAAAACCACAACGTTCCGCTACGCCATCTGAATTAGGAACAGATAAAGAATAAGGAATTGAGTAAAACTCACCTTGATCACAGGCATCAGGACCTAAACTAGTCCAGTATGCGTCAGCATTATTCGTATCATAGAAGTTTTGTGAGTAGAAAGAACCACCTGGCGTGTACCAATCAAAGGCACGAGCAAAGATAATGTCACGGCTGTTCCAAGAAACACCACCTAACATAGAACCTTCGTCAGAAGATGTACCAAAGATGATTGAACCTTCTTCGCGGTCACCACCTTCAACGTCTACCTGAGCAGCACCAATTTTCAATTCAACGCCGTTGAAATCTTTACGAGTGATGATGTTAACAACACCACCAATTGCATCAGAACCATATACCGCAGATGCACCGTCAGTAAGGATTTCGATACGCTCAACTGCAGCAGCTGGGATACCATTCAAATCTTGAGTCGCACCAGTAGAAGGTGAACGTGCAAGACGACGACCATCAACTAATACTAATGAACGGCTAGCACCAAGACCACGTAAGTTGATCTGAGATACACCTTGAGCAGATGAACCAGACTGTGGACGGAAAGAACCAGTCGAGTTAAAAGAAGTATTACGTAATAAGTCAGCTACAGACGTTTGACCTGAAAATTCAATCGCAGCACGATCGATAACAGTAACAGGCAATGCACCTTCCATATCTGCACGTTTGATACGTGAACCAGTTACCTGGATTTTTTCAACAGTTTGAGCTTCCGCTTCTTCTGTTTCTTGCGCTAAAGCAGCATTAGAAAGGCTTAGGCCAGATACGGCACCAAACGCAATCGCTAACTGAATAGACTTTGCTAATTTTGTGTTTGTAAACATTATATGTCTCCCTAGGGCACTAATTCAAAATAAAAATAGTGAAATTGTGTCGTTATAACGACTTTTTATAAAAAGCGGTGGAATCTGGTAAGATGTCACACCTACACGCATAATAATCACAAGTACAGGGTGCGGTCAACCATCTGTTTGCAGCATTTAGGATAAGTTCAGTTTTTTTTATATCTTTTGGGGATTATATGTAACAAAAAAACACCTGTCAGACCAAGGTTTTACACAAAATCACATCTATATGTCTGTTTTTTGAAAGAATGGTCATAATTTTGTCACTAAATGATGACAGGATGTTTTATTCGCTTAGATACTGCCCAAATTAACTGTTTGGCATTTTTCATATCATTGATTGTGCTGATTAAAGAGGGATTTGGGTGGCAAATCTCCAGCCACATCCGCGCACATGAGTCAATTGCTACGGCTGCTCCCTTCCGGGTCTGACCGAGTTCACAAAATATCATTGCGAGAGGACCAGAGACTTACCATTGAAGAGCGCGCATTATGCCTGTGCATACGTTATTTTGCAAATTTAGTTTCCGCTAACTGATTGGCGATCACATTCGTTCCGAGTTGTTGCGCTTGCGCTAACTCGAAAATCTGTGTCAACGTCGAACCGATCATTTCAATATGCGATTTCATATTGTCTGGTGTACTGTCTACTTGTTGATGATGAATATCAATGATGCCCGCCGCATTAATGACATAATCAGGTGCATAGATAATGCCTTTATCGTGCAATACCTGTCCCAGCTCTTCCGTTAACAACTGATTATTGGCTGCACCTGCAATGACTTTAGCCTTTATATCGTCAATCGTATCAGGGTTAATACTTGCTCCTAATGCACAGGGTGCAAATACATCACATTCCACCGCATGAATCGATTTGATGTCCACCACTTGTGCACCGAATTCAAGTTGCGCTTTTGCCACTGCAGGCTCATGGGTATCTGCAATGATTAACTTTGCTCCAGCATTATGTAGATGCTGTGCCAAACGATAACCCACTTGCCCTACCCCTTGGATAGCAACCGTCAATTCACTGAGGTCTTTACCTAACGCAAAATCGACAGCGGCTTTTAAGCCCACAAACGTCCCATAAGCAGTAGAAGGTGCGGGATTACCATCAGACGGCTCGCCTTCATAAGTAAATTTAGCGTTCAAGCCACCGGCATACTGGGTGTTTTCCGCCATTAAGTGTACATCACTGACTGCAATCCCTGAATCTTCAGCTACGATATATCGTCCACCGAGAGACTCCACAAATGCGCCCATCGCACGCATCATTGCTGGTGATTTGTCAGTATGGGTATTACCAATGATCACCGACTTACCGCCACCCATGGGCAAATTGGCCAATGCCGCTTTATACGTCATGCCTTTAGCTAAACGTAATACATCCGTGATTGCCTCATCATCTGTCGCGTAAGGATACATACGACATCCCCCTAATGACGGACCAAGATTAGTATTATGCACAGCAATAATGGCACGTAATCCCGAAACAGGATCTTGATGAAACGCGACATGCTCATGATTATCGAATGCCGGATGTTGAAACAGTGCCATGACTATCCTTATGAATTGGATGAAATAAATGAATGTGTCGATCCCTGAAGGGATCCATATAATACAAAACTTGCTAAGGATAAGGATTGCTAATCGATTTGTGAAGTAATTTTTTGCTAAATGAAACTGTTGCTTTCAAGCTAATTTTAGGATATATATCCTAAGTCTTATAATAATATAGAACCTAAGCCATGAAGTTAGATAAGTTTGATCGTGAAATTCTGAGAGTCATGCAACGAGATGCAACGATTTCGATGGCTGATCTGAGCCAAAAAGTGGGTTTATCTCACACGCCTTGCTGGCGTCGCGTAAAAAAAATGGAAGCAGAGGGTTTGATCCGCCAAAAAGTCACCCTACTCGACTGTAAAAAACTTAATTTGGGCGTGTCTGTGTTTATATATATCACACTCAAAAATCATGATGGTGATTCGCTGACTAATTTTGAAGATGCGGTACAAGAGATTGATGCCATCGTGGAATGCCATACTACAAGTGGTGAGAAAGATTATTTGTTGAAAGTGATTGTTGAGAGTATTGAAGAATACGAGCAGTTATTGAAATCGACACTGACGCATCTACCCTGTGTAGAACACGTCAGCTCGACTTTTGCGATGAAACAGGTCAAAAATACGACCGAACTACCTATCAAACAACTTTAAATCTTAATTGTCGCTTTATTGATCCCATATTCGCGTAGCTTGTTTGCAATCGCAGTGTGGGATAAACCTAATTTACGCGCTAATTGACGCGTGCTTGGATAGGATGGGTACAGTTTTTTGAGTAAGTCTTTTTCAAACTTCTTCACTTCTTGATCCAATGTCCCTTCAAAGTTTTCGTCTATATAACTGACGGTGGTCGCACAAGAAGGTAAATGAATGTGCTCTTTAGTTATCTCATTGCCATCTAACAAGGTCAACGCACGATAGAGTGCATTTTGTAATTGACGCACATTACCCGGCCACGGATAAGTGTTCAGATAATCGACACAAGACTTGCTCAATTTAGCAATATTCCGCCCTAATTTGACGCAATGTTGTTTCAAAAATGCTTCAGTTAACGGCATGATATCTTGCTTGCGCTCACGTAATGCAGGCATCACTAGACTTAATACATTTAAGCGATAATATAGGTCTTGACGGAAACGACCCGATTCGACTAACAAACCCAAATCTTTACTCGTCGTGCACATGAATCGCACATCCACTCCAATAGGGGCATCATCACCAACACGACGAAACTCAGCATCCTCTATAACACGAAGTAGCTTACCTTGTAATTGCAAAGACATATCAGCAATTTCATCCAATAACAATGTGCCGCCTTGCGCCTGCTCCAATAATCCTTGTTTGGCTTCAGTATTGCCAAATGCATTGACTGCACTGCCAAATAATTCTGTTTCTGCAATATCATCTGATATGGTGGCACAATTTAATGATAATAATGGACCTTCAGCACGACTCGAAGCTTCATGGCAGGAACGGGCAATGAGTTCTTTGCCTGTGCCGGTCTCGCCAAAGATTAATAATGGACCATCAAGATCAGCCATGCGACTTGCTTCGTTGATGACTTTGCGCATTGCTAGTGAATTGGCATAAAATTTATCAAAGCTCTCTGCTTCTTTTTTATGAAAGGTATTAAATTGCTGACCTAAGCGTAATTCAGATTTAAGAATAACCACCGCCCCTGCCAAAATATCTTGACCGTCACTATCGGGTACCATTACAGGCAGAATGTCTGCTATGTAATCTTGTTGCACAAATTTGACTTTTTGTGTTTGCGCGAGGGTTTCTTTACTATCTAGCCATTTTTCAAACTTGAAACCAGATACCCATTCATCTATTTCTGCTTGGATGAGTAAATCAACGTCATTATCCACACTAAATTTCGCAGCATCATTAAATAAGACAATGCGCCCTTTTGTGTCAATAGAGAAAACCGGATCCGGCATGGTTTGGATCATCGCGCGTAACTCATTACGTTCGCGCTCAATCGGCATATATAATGTCGTTTTGACATCATCAATACCCTCTATTCGCCTGATTTTAGGCATGAATTGTTGAAAGTCGGCAAAATCAATATTTGGAAAACTCAGGTATATCTTACCTGATTCATTGATCTCTATGCCGCGTAAATCAATTTGATGTGCACGCAATAACTCGAGTACATCTTGCGCAATCCCCAATCTATCTTGACAACTAATCTCTAAACGCATCAGTACATTCTCACAGTAATTTATATGTGATTGATACGCTTTGAGCTTGGGTAGGATCAAAAAACTGCAAAGAAACGGTTACAACTTGCTAAGTTCGCGGTCCAATTGAAAGGCTTTACTCGTTACATAGCTTTCCACATCACGTAAACGACGCTCACTATCATCAAAAATCGCTTTTACTTCATGCAACGCTTTAGACGGCGCTTGGCCTTTTTGCCATACTTTTTGTTTGATCGAAATCTTATGCTTCGCATTCGGATACCAACCTTTACCAGTATTACCTTCCATACCCACAACATTAGTGGTATCAACTTGAATATGATCAGGACGAACATCCAAAATAAACCAACATGCAATGTACACAATAATGACAAACGGACCCGCTAGTAAGAAAAATGCCGTGACCGTTAATACTCTAGCTAACCAAGTTTCAATGCCGAAGTAATCGGCAATACCTGAACAGACACCGGCAATGCGTTTATTATCGGGGTTACGGTATAAACTTTTTACAGAATTCATACTTTATGTCTCCACTGTGGCGCTTCTGAATCAAGGATCGTCTCAAGGGTGTTAATACGTTCCGACATTTTCTCCGCTTTATCCGCTAACATTTGTAAGTCTTTAAAATCGTTCTCGGACAAGCCCTTATTTATTTGACGTTTACCTCGATAATGTAATATTAACCACGTCGGCGCCACAAATAACATGAACAAAATCATGGGCACGCCGATGGCTACTATAAAAAATTGTTCCATTATCTTTTCCTCTTTGACTCTTTAATTTTCTAATTTTCTAATTTGGCTTTTTTTGCTAATTGGGCTTTAAGTGCCGTTAATTCATCTTCGACTTTATCATCGGCTTGCAACTCAGCGAATTCATCATTTAGTGATTTATTGCCCAAGTCATACGCATCAACTTGCGCTTCAATATCATTGATTTTACGTTCGTACTGCTCAAAACGTCCCATCGCATCTTCTACTTTAGAGCTATCCAACGTCTTTTTCACATCAAGACGTGACGTCGCGGTAGATTGACGTAACAAGATCGTTTTTTGGCGCGCTTTGGCATCCGCTAATTTTTCTTGTAACTGCCCCGTTTCTAATTGTAGCTTAGATAACTGCGTATCGATATTGTCCAACTCTTTGACCAATACTAACGCCGTATCGTTACACTTGCTGCGCTCTTGTAATGCAGCGCGAGCTAAGTCTTCGCGGTCTTTAGTTATCGCTAACTCGGCTTTTGCAGACCAATCATTGACTTGAAATTGCAACTTATCAATCTGCATTTGGATATCTTTTTTGGTGGCGATAGTTTTGGCAGAAGCGGAACGCACCTCAACCAATGTATCTTCCATCTCTTGAATAATTAGGCGAACCATTTTTTGTGGATCTTCGGCCTTGTCTAAAATCGCATTGATATTTGAATTAATGATATCGGTGAAACGTGAAAATATACTCATAAGTTACTCCTCAGTGAACTACTTATATTGTATCCAACTATCATGCCAACTCACCATAACAGCTCAACCTATTGATAATAAACAATAAATAAAAAATCAAAAAAAATTCGCATTTTTACCCCTTAATGAATTACACTAATATTTAGTCTAAATGACCAAATCATAAGGGTTCCCATGAGTCGCTTTCGCAAACAAGATAATTTGATCGGCCAAGCTAATGTCTTTTTAGAGGTTCTTGAGCAAATATCACAAATCGCGCCTCTCAACAAACCGGTATTAGTCATTGGTGAGCGCGGTACAGGTAAAGAACTCATCGCTGCGCGTTTGCACTATCTTTCGACTCGATGGGATCAGCACTATCAAAAACTCAATTGCGCAGCATTAAATGAAAGTTTACTCGAAAGTGAGTTATTTGGCTATGAAGCAGGTGCATTTACCGGAGCGAGTAAACGCCGTGAAGGGCGCTTTGAGATTGCCCATAATGGCACGTTATTTTTAGATGAATTAGCCAATACCTCTGCCATGATCCAAGAAAAACTTCTGCGAGTGGTGGAATACGGTGAATTTGAGCGTGTTGGCGGATCCAAGACTGTCAAAGTGGATGTGCGCTTAGTGGCTGCGACCAATGAAGATCTACCAACACTCGCTGCCAATGGCGAATTTAGAGCTGATTTATTAGACCGCTTGGCCTTTGATGTTATTACTATCCCGCCTTTACGTGAACGTCCTGAAGACATCATGATTTTGGCTGAACAATTTGCCATCAATATGGCACGTGAACTAGAAATGGAATTGTTTAGCGGGTTTAGCAGCAAAGCGCAAGATACCTTAATGCAATATGCCTGGCCAGGCAATGTGCGTGAGTTGAAAAATGTGGTAGAACGGGCTGTCTATCGCAACAACAACCCCCATGTTCCGGTGCATCAGATAGTCCTTGACCCTTTCGAGTCAGTCTTTCGACCACAGCAGCGCATTAAAGTCTCCGCACCGCTGGTATTACCCACTGTGACTGAAAATCAAGTCAAGGAAGCCCCCCCTCCAGCGCAATTTACTCACAGTACAGTAAATACTGTGCATCAGCCGTTGACATTGAGTGGGCAACCGACCGACAATAGCGATTCGATAACGTTTCCTTTAGATTTAAAAGCCCGTTCGCAAGTATTTGAAATTAATATAATTAAACAAGCACTTAAAGACAGTCAGTATAATCAGAAGAAAACCGCTGAAAAATTATCGCTAACCTACCATCAACTGCGTGGATATTTAAAAAAATACAGCCTATTAGATGAAGGTCAAGAGAGTCATTCATGAGCGAATTAGCCAATCGGCTTATCAGTTTTAATTACACAGCCAGATTACGGCTGTTAGTGATTTTTTTCGTTGCGATTTTCGTTGCGCTGTCGACGGGATGCACAGACTCGAGTATTTCCGGTACTGCGCCTGCTGGCGTCATTTACTGTTCAGAAAGTAATCCGAGCTATTTTAATCCCCAGTTAGATACGTCCTCGACAACGGCAGACGTGAGTGCCCATCAAATATACAGTCGTTTATTAGAGTTTGATCCTAGTACTGGTAGAATTAAACCGGGATTAGCCAGTAGTTGGCTAGTTTCTGATGATGGCTTAACGTATACCTTTCAACTCCGTCGCAATGTAAAATTTCACCAAACAGACTATTTTACTCCCAGCCGTAATTTTAACGCTGATGATGTTATTTTCAGTTTTCAGCGCTGGTTGAATGATGACCATCCTTACCATGATGTAAACGATGCAACTTACCCGTATTTTTCGAGCCTTAATTTAGCCCACACCATTGCGAGTATCGACCGCATTAACGGTTACCGCATTGAAATCAAATTATTTCAACGCGATTCATCATTTCTAGCCAATTTAGCGACCGATTTTGCAGTGATCTTGTCCCAGCAATATGGTGAATACTTGATGCTCACCAAGCAGCCAGAGAGGATTGATTTTTATCCGATTGGAACAGGACCATTTAGATTTGATGAATACCAAAAAAATCAGTTCATCCGCCTACTCCCGCATCTTCAGTATTGGAAAAGTGTGCCGTTAACGGAGCAACTTATTTATGACATTACGCCGTCTAGCTCGATTCGTTTTGCAAAACTCCGCACAGGAGAATGTGACAGTATTGCTTATCCCTCACAGGCTGAAATCACTATCATGCAAGCAGATCCAAATATCGTGGTGCAAGAAGCACCTGGCTTAAATGTTGGATTTTGGGCATTTAATACCGCCAAACCGCCATTCGACCAAGCTGATGTCCGCCGTGGTTTAGCCTTGGCGATTGATAAAAATTCGATTCTTGATGCCGTGTATTTCAACTCGGCGTCACGTGCACGCTCATTAATCCCACCATCATCTTGGGCTTACAATAATGATATAAAAGAAATTAACTATAACCCGATGCGCGCTCGTGAGCTATTAGACAAGGCAGGTATTAGTAAAGGTTTTAGAATGACCATTTGGGCAATGCCAGTAGTACGAGCTTATAATCCTGATGCGTTGCGTATGGCGCAGTTAATCAAAAGTTATCTTGCAGCCGTCGACATCGATGCCACTATCGTAACCTATGATTGGAATACCTTTCGTGACAAATTAAATCAAGGTGAACACGATAGTGTATTGATTGGCTGGTCCGCTGATAACGGTGATCCTGATAACTTCTATCGGCCCTTACTCAGTTGTGATGCGATCCCTTCAGGAACGAATCGCGCAATGTGGTGCAACCCTGAATTTGATGCGCTAGTCAACTCAGCGATTAAAATCTCTAACGAAGATAAACGTGCCATCTTGTATGCGAAGGCAAATAACATGATCGCTAAAGAAATACCCTTACTGCCCATCGCCCATGCTAATCGTTACCAAGTCAAAAATGCAGCATTACAAGGCTTTTCGATCAATCCTTATGGCAGTATTCGCTTTGAAGGTGTGACCAAAACTGTCCCCTTACCAACGCCATCGATGACCTCTTCCACGGTAGTTGTGAACGATGAGGTTCGACCATGATTACGACATTAATTCGGTATTTTAATTTAACGTTCCTAACCTTGCTGATACTGGTCATGTTATCCTTTGGCTTAGCCTATTTTTTTCCCGGTGATCCCATCATCAATTTGATGGGGACAAATAAACTAGACAGCCAACCGTTCTTAATGTTGAGCAGTCAACAAACTAATATATTCATGCAGTTTTGGTATTACGTGCAAGCTTTACTCGCAGGAGAATGGGGCGTGAGCTTTGCTACCGGCAAGCCTTTGTATCAAGATATCATGCGCTTATTACCGGCAACATTGGAGTTAAGTATTTACGCCGTTACCATCGCGTTAATATTGGGGATCCCATTAGGTTTTTTGGCTGGTATGAATTACCACAAAAAAATCGATAATATATTCATGTCCTCCAGTATGATCATGTACTCATTCCCTGTTTTTTGGCTCGCATTATTACTTATTCTGTTAATTAGCTTACAAGCACAATGGTTACCTATGTCAGGTCGCTTGAGCTTGTTATTTAATGTGCCTCACTATAGTGGATTTATTTTAGTAGATATTTTAGTCTCTGACATTGAAAACAAACGCTTTGCCTTTAACAATGCGGTGCAACATTTAATCTTACCTACATTATCCGTGTCATTTATTGCCTTTGCTGTGTTTTTACGCGCAACTCGACGTTCTGTCGCTGATGTATTAGAAACACAATATATCAAGTCGGCGCAAACACGAGGATTACCAGGCAAGACGATTTTCTTTAGGCATGTTTTACGCAACGCCTTGTTGCCAGTATTACCGATCCTCGCAGTGCAGATCTCCACCTTAGTCACCAATGTTATGATAGTAGAAACAATTTTCTCTTGGCCCGGAATTGGCGATTGGTTAATTCAAGCCATTTATGAGCGGGATTATCCAGCAATCCGTACCGGGATGTTGTTAGTGTCTGTGGTGGTAGTAATTATTACCATGAGTTTAGAATGCATCAGTCAATTGATTGATCCCACCCGAGATAGGTTTGCTTATGCTCGACGCTAATTTGTACGAAGAAGAACTCCATCCAACACCGTTAGGGGCTACTTGGCGTGAATTCAAACAGCGCCATGTTGCTGTGTTTGGCTTGGTTATATTGACCATATTTATTATTGTGGCAATTGCGGGCCCCTTACTCAGTCCTTATGCACCGACAACCCAACACACCAATACGTTATTGATTCCCCCAGCATGGGACGATAATGGCAGTATATTGCATGTGCTAGGGACCGATGCCCTGGGTCGAGATATGTTGACACGCTTATTTTATGGTACCCAAGTCACACTTTTTTCGAGTATTGTCACTGTGTTTATTGCCCTTGGTTTAGGTGTCGCAATGGGCGTTGTGGCGGGTATGTCAAAAGGACTTCGCTCGAGTTTTATTAACCACGTTTTAGATATCTTAATGCTGACTCCCACATTGTTAATCGCAATTATTATTGTGGCAATATTAGGCACCGGTTTAACGAATGCGATGTTAGCTATTGGCTTGGCATTAGT
>DBBN01000048.1 GCA_002292215.1 Glaciecola sp. UBA983
AGTTTTGGCGCTAGTTATGGTGTTAGTGCTAACAGGTGAAGACGTCGCATCACAACCCATCATGCCAAGCATTGCTGCGCTGAGACAAGCAAGACGAATACGTTGTGTTAATAATGAAACTTGCATATAAAAACGTTCCTTAAATTATGAATTTTTGTCGTTAACAAATAAAACGGCGATAGCGCCACAGAGCATGGATATGCCAGCAACAACAATAATGTACGATGCATTATTATCAAATACGCTGGATAAAATCCACCCTGAAAGTAAACCCGATACGATTTGTGGCACAGCGATCGTAAAGTTAAAGATCCCCATATACACGCCGGTTTTATCCGCAGGCAGTGCCCCAGCTAACATCGCATAAGGCATCGCTAAAATTGCTGCCCACGCAATGCCCACACCAATCATAGGTAATAACAAATTCACTGCACCAGCGGGTACGGTGACTTCGGTGATCAATAAATCAACATGTGTTGGAGTCAGATCCGTAAACAGCATAAACGACATATAAGACAACCCGCCCAAGACTAACGCGCCAGCATATATCGTTTTACGACCAAATGTATCAGCAAGACGGGCTAAAAAGACCGAGAACACTGCAGCAAATACACTGTATGCAGCAAACAAGATCCCCACCCAGTCCCCTGCCGCACCTTTAGCATCAATGATATGTTGTGGAACTTGACCAATAGCATTGAGATAATCCGGATCAAACCATTTCACCTCTACCGCCCAAATATGTTGGGTAATTGCCGGCATGGTATAAACCCACATAATAAACAACGCAAACCATGAGAAAAACTGCACTACCGCAAGTTGGCGCATAATCGTAGGCATGGTTTTAACTAAAATAAAAAATTCAGCCAATTTTTGTCCAATTGGTTTGCTTTTATCTTTAGTTTGGGCTGCACTGACTTTTTCAGCATCCATGCCTTTGTAGGCATAATAATCTTTGGGTGCATATTCTTTGGTACGAAGTACTGTCCATAACACCGTACCGAGTAATACGGTTGCGCCAATATAAAATGCCCAGACCACTGATTGGGCAACTTCGCCTTTTGACGCGGTATTATCTAAGCCAATAATGTTCGTTAATAAGAACGGTAATATTGAACCGACTACCGCACCAATATTGATTAATAACGATTGAATCGAATAACCGACATTGCGTTGCGAGGCAGGTACCATATCCGACACCAAGGCACGAAACGGCTGGAAACACACATTAAATGACGCATCCATCAACGCTAACATTAATGCACCAAACAACATAGGTGCCATGAACGCAACAAACAAGGGCGCATTTGGCATCAATAACATCCCAATCGCCGCAGCAATCGCTCCCGCTAAAATAAAGGGTTTACGTCGCCCTAACCCATTCCATGTGCGGTCTGAGGCTGCACCAACTAATGGCTGTACCAATAAACCCATAATGGGTGCGACCAACCAAAATAAAGACAACGAATGTAAGTCAGCGCCCAAATCAGATAAGATCCGGCTTACATTGGCATTTTGCAAGGCAAAGCCAAACTGGACGCCTAAAAAACCGAAACTCACGTTCCAAACTTGCCAAAATTTCAACTCTGGCTGGGGCTGATGTGTTGTACTCATTTTGTCCTCATTTATTCTTAATTTTATTTGTTAGTATTTGATGTTGGTGCTGATGGTTGCAATTCAAAAATGCTGACACTATTAGCATCAAGCGTTAATGATTGGTCTAATCGAAAAGAGGCGTTGCTCTCAATATCCACCAATGTTGCACTGCTATTTTCAAGCGGTAACATCTGTGAAAAACGCGTTAATGACAAGTCAATGTTGTTCGAGTTCTTATTCAGCACCACCATTATTGTTTGCTTCTTCGCATGGGTATCTATATGCCTAAAATACACATAGATGCCATCTCGGGGCGCATATTGAGTAAGTTTTCCTTCGGTAATTGCCGGTGTTTGTTTGCGCCAATTTAATAACTTACGCAAGGTTTGTTGGATCCGTTGTTGCTGACTATCAAGCCCTTTTCCAGTAAATGCGTTAACACGATCACCTTGCCAACCACCAGGAAAATCAGCACGTAAGAGACCATGATCGCCTCCACCGTTATCGGTCATACCAAACTCGGTGCCATAGAAAATTTGTGGGATCCCGCGAGTGGTTAGCAAAAACTTCATCGCCATCATAAATTTAGTCTCATCATTGTTTAACTGTGGCATGATGCGATTCATATCATGATTGTCAGCAAAAACGACAAGATTATAGGGATCACCATATAAAAAATCACTGGCTAACGAGTCATATATTTTACGTAAACCAGTTGCCCATGTATCTTCATCGACTAATGCCTGACCTAAAGCAACTTGTAAGGGAAAATCCATAACACTCGGCAATGCGGATTGATAATCATCATATCGCAGCGAGCCCGCCTGCCAATATGCCGTAATTGCTGGATTAACTGACCATTCTTCTCCAACAATATTAAGATTAGGATACTCAGCCATGACGGCTTGAGTCCAAGCCGATAAAAAAGCCTTATCTGAGTAAGAGTATGTATCGACTCTTAACCCTGACAATCCTGCGTACTCAACCCACCAAATCGCATATTGCGTTAAATAGGTCGCCATGTGAGGGTTTTGTTGATTCATATCCGGCATCGTATCGACAAACCAGCCTTGAGCAAAGTCTTCAATATCCGATTGCACGCCATGAGGATCATGTAAGGCTTCACGGGTATGGGTAGTGGGGACAAACTCGGTTCCATGATTGATCCAATCAACCGCAGGCATGTTGCTCATCCAGGGATGATTAGATCCCATGTGATTAAGTATGACATCTTTAATAACGCCAATACCTTGTTCACGTGCTTGGCGAACAAACGCTTTATACAAAGAATTTGAACCAAAACGTGGGTCAATTTGAAAAAAATCCGTCGTCGAGTATCCGTGATAAGAATATCTTTCCATATCGTTTTCTAACAAAGGCATAGTCCAAATTTGCGTAAATCCCATATCAGCAATATATTCAAGATGGTCAATCATGCCTTGAATATCACCACCATGACGGCCCCCTTTATCATCACGATTGACTGTCTCGAGCATTGAATCAACACTATCATTACTCGGATCACCATTGGCAAAACGGTCAGGTGCAATCAAATAGATGACATCTTTCGCATTAAACCCTACTCTTTTTGCAGATCCTTCGGCTCTAGCTAATAACTCATAGGTTACTTGAACCTTGTGACTATTTGGATGTGTTAACGAAAAGGTTAATGTTTGAGCAGGTGCTGCTTGACTAATCGCTAGGTTAATCAATAAATATTGGGAGGATTCAGGCACAGTGACCGATTCGATTTTGACCTGTTTACCTGACAATTTAATGTCATATTCAGTGATTGGAAATGCTAAATTATCGGCATTGAGTAACAACTCAATTTGTTTGTTATGCATCCCTACCCACCAATTGGGCGGGTCAATATGCACTATAGAATCCTCGGGTTGGGCAGTCGCAACATTTATTGAGCTCACTAATAAAGACAGCGATAGACACCTTAGTGCGGTAGCCTTTATTAAGGATATTTCGTGATTCAATGGAAACATAAATGGGCGCCTGTTGAGACATTACGATAATTAGCTCAACAATGTAAACTATAAGAGGGTATTCCGACAAATTCATGCATACGTATTCAGGTTATTTAGCAAGGTAACTCGGTATAATGTTTTATCCATATTTAGGTACAGAGACAATGAACAATCAAATTATCACCGTCGTCGGCGGCGGAAGCGCAGGTTGGATGACGGCTAATTTATTGCATAATCAGCTGCACCAGCACGGTTTTACGATTAGAGTGATTGAATCACCAAGTATTGGGATTATTGGTGTTGGCGAAGGGTCAACCCCGCAACTAAAAGTGTTTTTTGATATGTTAGGGATTGCAGAACAAACATGGATGCCAAGATGTGATGCAACCTTTAAACATGGCATACGTTTCAACGGATGGACTGATTTGGTTCATCCACAATATGATCATTACTTCCATCCGTTTCCGTCTAACCAAGATCACAACAGCGGGCGCTATTTTCTACAACAAGTACATACGATGTTGGCTGGATACCCTGCGATGCCTCATCCTGATCTCTATTTTTTAACCGCGACCTTAGCTCAACAAAATAAAACACCAGCACATGAACACCCAGAATTACAGACGAATTATGGCTACCATTTTGATTCAGCGAAACTCGGTCAATTTCTCAAAACTCATGGGACTCAACAAGGTATACAGGTCATTACTACAACGATTGATAGTATTCAACATCAAGCAAACACCATTGTGTCTGTTACCGATGAACAAGGGCAAATATTTAACAGTGATTGGTTTTTTGATTGTACCGGCTTTGGTGGTAAATTAATTCAAGAAGCCTTGGGAACTGACTTTATTCATTACACAGATAATTTATTTAATGACCGCGCAGTCGCTATCCCTACGAGGCGTGAGGAACAAGAACTGCCACAAACAACGGCGACAGCACTGCCCTGTGGATGGGCATGGCGTATTCCATTAACCTCGCGTATTGGTAATGGCTATGTGTATAGCAGTCAATATTGCACTGCAGATGAAGCTGAGCATGTATTACGACAACATTTAAATATTGACGATAAGATCCCCGCGCGGCACCTCTCAATGAAAGTAGGACGTTTGGCACAGCACTGGGTTGGGAATACAATTGCCGTTGGTTTAGCGCAGGGTTTTATAGAACCTCTTGAAGCAACAGCGTTACACCTAGTTCAAGAAACAGTGACCCAATTTATTGGTGCATTTACTGCAGGTAGATTCACCACCATCTATAAAGAACAGTTTAACGACAATATTAATGCGCGGTTTGAAGGGATACGCGATTACATAGTGGCGCATTATGCGTGCAATCAATTAACCCATGCGCGAATGTCACAGAAATACGCAAGCAGCAATTCTAGGTTTCATTTTGATGGCAAAGCAGTCACTATTGATACGCCTAGGTATTGGGAAGATTGTCGTGAGAAGGTGGTTACATCTGAAAATTTACAAGCCGTTTTGGCTTGTTGGGAGCGTGGTGGAGACTTACATCAACTGCTGGTGGATAGAAAAATGCAGACGTATTATCCCACATTGAGTTGGTATACCTTACTTGCTGGTTATCGCCGGTTTACGCACCAACAATACCAAGATAATCTTCAAACCCAGCAGATCCAAGCCAAGTTAGTTGAATTAACCCAGCACTTTACTTGCTAATGGTAAAGTAATGATAAAGGTGGTACCGACACCTTCTGTTGATTCAACTTCTATGGTGCCTTTATGTGACTCAATGATGGAGTAAGAAATAGATAAACCTAAACCGGTGCCTTCACCCACAGGTTTGGTGGTATAAAAAGGGTCAAATAATTGATTTTGTGTGGTCGAAGACATTCCACTACCCGTATCACTCACCAAAATCTGACAACTTTTGCTTCCTAACACATATTCAATCTTGATAGAGCCGCCATCAGGCATTGCCTGAGCCGCATTCACGAATATGTTAACAAACACTTGCTGCAGCTGACCTAGCTTACCAAAGATGTAAATGTCTTGTTCATTGAGAATATGTTGGACGTCATGTTTATATTTTACTTCATTTTTCACGACGTTTAGTGCTGCTGAAACGATTTGCCCAATAGGCAAAGCAGAAAAATCGGTTTCACCTTGATGTGAAAACGTTTTTAATCCATTCACAATTTCAGAAATACGATCGACCCCTTCAATATTTGACGTAACAATATCATCCGTATCTTCAATGATATATTCCATATCGTATTCTTTCACTAACCCCATATAGTGCTCATCATTAATGAGTTTTTGTTCAGCTATAAACGCTTTAGTCGCAGCCATAAACGCACTTATATATTGAATGTGACTGGATAGAACTTCTAAATTAGAACGAATATATCCCACAGGATTATTAATTTCATGCGCAATACCCGCGGCAAGTTGGCCAAGTGAAGCCATCTTCTCTGATTGCATTAACTGAGACTTGGCACTGGATAACTGTTGGGTAATAATATTGAGATTATCTTTGGTTTCGGATATGACAGTACCGTTTTTACGCGCGATTAAAAACGTTCGCACTTGACGTTGAATAATCGTCAATGCGTCGAGTGTTTCTGATGAATTAGGTTCTTGTTTGAGTAAAAACGCGGATAATAAAACGCTACCTTCATCGATAGGCTTGCTACAATACATCATTTTTAACGTATGCGGATAAATTGCACTGTGGTTCACATCAATGATATTCCACTCTTTAGACGCCGGCTGCCGTGCTAACTGCGCGTTAATTTGTTGAATAAATACTGTATTGTTAGTCCATTGTTTATTGCGGTCACAGATAGGTGTGTAAATATCAAAAGTGGAATTACGCTTGATTTGCACAGCACTGATCCCCCAGACCGCATGTAAAAAAGTACAAGTCAGTTCGGTTACGTTAGTAAGGAGGTTTTCGTTATTACCACTTAGCGATAAACTACCACTGGTACTGAGTAAAAATTGCAACTCATCACGTTTTTGTTCGCTTTCTAATAACGCGTCTTTGAGCATTTGATTCGACGCGTAAATTTCTCGTGATTTTTCTGCGAGTAATTGTTCAGCCATTTGGCGTGATTTTTTCTCACGTGAAATCCTGCGCTCTAATAGCGCAATCTTGTCATTCACATTAGAAGACGTCGAGTCACTCAAATGACCAATCCTATTTCATATAGTAAATACAGCAATCATAATGCCTTTTATCGGCAATCACTTGCAAGAGTTAAATGATAATTAACCTACTTGAATCGCGACGGCGACAGCTTCTCCACCGCCAATACATAAACACGCAATTCCTTTACTTTTCCCCTGTAAGCGTAAAGCATGAATTAAAGTGACCAAGATGCGTGCTCCCGATGCCCCTATTGGGTGACCTAACGCACACGCACCACCATGTATATTGACTTTGTCGACTGGAATTTTAAGCTCGTTTACACATGCCATCGTCACCATAGCGAAGGCCTCATTGATTTCAAACAAGTCTACGTCGGCGATTTGCCATTGCGTTTTTTCAAGTAACGCCTCAATTGCATAGATAGGTGCGATCGTAAATGCTTCAGGAGTCAACGCGACACTGGCATGTGCCACGACTTCAGCCAATGGCGTTATGGCTAAAGCATCAGCTTTAGATTGTGTCATGAGCAAAACAGCTGCCGCACCATCGGATATGGAACTGGAGTTTGCAGCAGTAATAGTGCCATCAACACTAAACGCAGGGTTTAAATGTGGGATTTTGTTAGGTTTAGCGTTAAGCGGTGATTCATCGATAGTCACCCGCTCCTCACCTTGTTTACTGGATATAATTACCGATGTAATCTCTTCTTTAAACGCACCAGAAGCGATGGCTGCTTGCGCTTTGGCTAATGACGCTAATGCAAACTCATCCATGCCCAAACGAGTCATCCCCAGCTCATCTGCTTTTGTTTGGGCAAAACATCCCATTGCTTTGCCGTCATAGGCGTTTTCTAAACCATCAACGAACATATGGTCGAGGACTTTTCCATGCCCCATGCGTAACCCTTGGCGTCCTTTAGGCAATATATAGGGCGCTTGGCTCATTGATTCCATCCCACCAGCAATAATGATTTGCGCACTGTTAGCATGGAGCAAGTCTGTCCCGAGCATGACGGCTTTTAATCCTGAACCACAGACCTTATTAATCGTCAGGGCTCCAACACTGACGGGCAACCCGGCATATAATGTAGCTTGTCGAGCTGGTGCTTGCCCCATTCCCGCAGGGAGAACACATCCCATGATAACTTCATCAATCATGTCAGATGTTAGTACAGCAGCGTGTTTCTGTACCAGTGCTTTGATGACACTCGCCCCTAGCTGCGGCGCACTGACATTGGAAAACTGCCCCATAAATGAGCCAATAGACGTGCGCTGGGCAGCCACAATAACCACTTTATCTTGCATCATAGCCAAAATCCTTGTGCGAATAATATTTGTTATAACTTACGTAATTTTACTTTACGTTAACGTCAACCTAATGTAAATTGAAAAGATAACAAATGTTAATAAAGTGTAACCATGATGAGCACCGTAGATGACACCATCTCAATCGGCGAATTAGCCAAAGAATTTGATATTACCGCGCGAGCGATTAGATTTTATGAAGAGCAGGGCCTCCTCCATCCAATAAGGAACGGGCAACAACGCATTTATTACGCCAAAGATCGAATTAGATTAACGTTGATATTACGTGGTAAACGATTAGGGTTTTCATTAGCCGAAATCAAAAATGTATTTGCACTATATGACATCAACCCTAACTCAACAGCACAGTTGGAAAAGATGCTTATATTAACTGAACAAAAACGCGCGATATTAGAACAACAACTCACCGACATACACACTGTATTAAGTGAACTTAATGACGTCGAGATGCGATGTCGCGAAGAATTACAAGGCTTAAGTCAGTCCGTTATTGGAGAATAATATGAATACGTCCTACCCGACCCTCAATTTTGGTTTAGGTGAAGATATAGATATGTTGCGTGACAGTATATATCAATTTGCTCAAGGTGAAATCGCTCCATTAGCCGCACAAGCGGATGCCGATAATCAATTTCCCAATCACTTATGGCGTAAAATGGGCGATCTCGGATTATTAGGGATCACCGTGAGTGAAGAATTTGGTGGTGTCGATATGGGCTATCTAGCGCACACTGTCGCAATGGAAGAAATATCACGTGCCTCTGGTGGTATCGGCTTGAGTTACGGTGCTCATTCTAATTTATGCGTAAACCAAATATTTAAAAATGGCACACCAGCTCAACGTCAAGCCTATTTACCTAAATTAGTGTCAGGTGAGCATATCGGTGCGTTGGCAATGAGTGAGCCTAACGCCGGTTCTGATGTGGTTAGTATGAAGTTGCGTGCAGAAAAAAAAGGTGATCAGTATGTCTTAAATGGCAATAAAATGTGGATCACGAATGGCCCTGATGCGCATGTGTTTGTGATCTACGCCAAAACCGATATTACTGCAGGTTCAAAAGGCATCACTGCTTTTATTGTTGAAAAAGGCTCACCTGGTTTTAGTCAAGCACAAAAGCTCGATAAGCTTGGTATGCGCAGTTCAAACACCTGCGAACTGGTATTTGAAGATTGTGTGATCCCTGCTTGTAATATTTTAGGTGACGTTGGTGGTGGCGTAAAAATATTGATGTCAGGACTAGATTATGAACGTCTCGTGTTATCTGGCGGCCCATTAGGACTCATGCAAGCGAGCATGGATATGGTGGTGCCATATATTCACGACCGCCAGCAATTTGGCCAGTCAATTGGTCAGTTTCAACTTGTTCAAGGCAAAGTAGCAGATATGTATACTCAAATGAATGCTGCGCGTGCGTATGTGTATACTGTTGCCAAATCATGTGATCGAGGTGAAACCACACGCAAAGATGCAGCAGGCGCCATTTTGTACGCTGCGGAATTAGCGACTAAACTTGCGCTAGATGCGATTCAATTATTAGGTGGCAACGGCTATATTAACGAATACCCGACCGGTCGAATTTTACGCGATGCTAAGTTATATGAAATAGGTGCAGGCACCTCAGAAATAAGACGAATGTTAATTGGGCGTGAACTATTTCAGGAATCTAAGTAACTATGAGTCACACATCTTTTACGTCAGCAATCCAAAGTAACTCGGCACAATTTGCAGAAAATGCCGCACATATGCAACAACAAGTCGATGATTTGCGAGCGACGGTTGCTACACAAGCATTAGGGGGTACCGAATATGCTCGAGCAAAACATACCGCTAGAGGTAAATTATTAGTTAGAGATCGGATTGATGCTTTACTGGATCAAGGCTCCGCGTTTTTAGAAATAGGTCAACTCGCAGCGCTTCATGTATATGATGAAGACGTTCCTTGCGCTGGCGTGGTTGCTGGAATTGGGTGGGTCAGTGGCACCTTATGTATGATTGTGGCAAATGACGCTACCGTTAAAGGCGGAACTTATTATCCTTTGACCGTGAAAAAACACCTACGCGCACAAACTATTGCTGCTGAAAACCATTTACCCTGTTTATATTTGGTGGACTCTGGCGGTGCAAACTTACCTCGCCAAGATGACGTATTTCCCGATAAAGAACATTTTGGGCGCATATTCTTTAATCAAGCCAACATGTCAGCACAAAACATTCCACAAATAGCTATCGTTATGGGGTCGTGTACAGCCGGTGGTGCTTATGTACCGGCGATGGCGGATGAATCGATTATAGTCAAAGAACAAGGAACGATATTTCTCGGTGGCCCTCCATTGGTCAAAGCAGCTACGGGGGAAATTGTTAGCGCAGAAGCATTAGGTGGTGGTGATGTCCATTGTCGTACTTCTGGAGTTGTTGATCATTTAGCTAACAATGATCAGCATGCATTAAGTATTGCCCGAGAGGTGGTGTGTCAACTTAATCGCCCTAAAGCAACTTATATAGACCGAACAGCCAGTATTTCACCACGTTATGACAGCCGTGAAATTTATGGCATTATTCCCAAAGATGCCCGGCAAACCTACGATGTACGTGAAATTATTGCGCGAATCGTCGATGACTCCGCATTTCAAGAATTCAAAGCTTTGTATGGTACTACCCTTATTACCGGATTTGCCCGTATTGATGGGTTTATGGTAGGTATTGTCGCTAATAATGGAATTTTATTTTCAGAATCTGCCCAAAAAGGCGCACACTTTATTGAATTATGTGCACAACGAAAAATCCCATTAGTCTTTTTACAAAACATCACTGGATTTATGGTCGGTAAACAATATGAAGCCGGTGGTATCGCCAAACATGGCGCTAAAATGGTGACCGCTGTCGCTTGCGCTAAGGTACCTAAGCTAACGGTCTTGATCGGTGGTTCGTTTGGTGCCGGTAATTATGGTATGTGTGGGCGAGCTTATGATCCGCGTTTTTTGTTTATGTGGCCCAATGCCCGTATTTCCGTTATGGGTGGTGAACAAGCTGCGGGTGTATTAGCACAAGTCAAGGCGGACCAATTAGAGCAAGCCCAACAGCCGCCATGGAGCCCTGCCGAACAACAAGCTTTTAAGCAGCCTATTATTGACGATTATGAACATCAAGGTCATCCCTACTATGCGTCAGCGCGGTTGTGGGATGATGGAGTAATAGACCCAGCGGATACACGGATTGTATTATCCATGAGCTTACATATCGCTTTAAATGCACCGATTGCTGATACGCAATTTGGTGTATTTCGGATGTAGATTACACGAATCACAATTTAGAGATAACACACATGACAGATTTAATAACATACCAAAAAGACGCACAAGGCGTGATAACGATTACGCTCAATCGCCCAGATAAGCATAATGCGTTTAATGAAGAAATGATTGCGCAACTGATGGATGCCTTTGTCATGGCACACCGCGATAAAACAGCTAGAGTTGTGGTTTTAACCGCATCAAGTACGTCATTTTGTGCTGGAGCAGATCTTAAATGGATGAAAAAAATGGTCGACTATGACTATGAAACTAACCATAAAGATGCGATGCAACTGGCATTGATGTTAAACCAACTTTATACCCTAAACAAACCCACCATAGCCCGAGTCAATGGCGCAGCATTTGGTGGTGCCGTTGGGTTAATCTCCTGTTGTGATGTCGCTGTAGGTACCAAACTAAGTAAGTTTTGTTTGAGTGAAGTTTTACTGGGGTTAGCACCCGCGACCATAGCTCCGTATGTCATTAAAGCGATCGGTGCACGCAATGCTAAACGCTATATGCTTTCGGCAGAAGTCTTTTCAGCAAGACGTGCACGCCGCATTGGTTTGTTAAGTGAAGTAGTCAGCGAAGAAGATCTAGATCAGACCGTTACTATGTTTATTCAAAAATTTCGTGCAGCCAGTCCACAAGCTTTAGCGATGACAAAACAATTAGTTGATATGTGCGATGGTCAAAATATCGACGCGACATTAATGCAAAAAACGGCTGCAACTATCGCAACTATCAGAGTTTCAGAAGAAGGCCAAGAAGGACTTAATGCGTTTTTTACCAAGCGAAAGGCCAACTGGCAACAGGACTAAACCAATGATTACACGTTTATTAATTGCTAACCGTGGCGAAATTGCTTGTCGTATTATTCGTACGGCTCAAGCATTAGGGATCCA
>DBBN01000013.1:0-467 GCA_002292215.1 Glaciecola sp. UBA983
GAATTGGGGTTGGTTATCAATACAATGTCTCGGAAACGATGGCTTACTATGGTCGCCTGATTCTTGACCAGCTAGAGTTAAAGGATGCGAGCGTTGAAGGTTTCAATCTTGATATCGACACTGACGATAGCGGCATCGGGTCAGAGATTGGTATTATATGGGCAGCAACTCCGACATTTCATCTTCAGGGTCATGCGCGATATACCGCAGTTGGGGGTGTAGCCTCTAGTGGTTCTGACCCCTTCGAAACAGATTTCCTTATTGGTGTGAACGGACGCTGGAACTTACTTCCTAACATGGCACTGGTTACAGGCTACGAGTTCGGAAAAATCACTACGTTTAACGTAGGCGTGCGATTTGCGTTTTAATTGTTAATCAAAATCGTACAGAAAATTGGGTGTCGCTATCAGCTTAGGTGTTATTGAACGTTAGGTAACGAGTAGTGATACCTTGATTATCAGTTTGCG
>DBBN01000013.1:510-19676 GCA_002292215.1 Glaciecola sp. UBA983
GCGCTCGATGAAATAGATATAATACGTTTGATAGATTGCTCTGCAATATCCTTTGCGCACTTCATCAATTCGGGCAAATTGAGCAGGATTATCAACGATTTTAGGGAATACGCTCAGTAGACCTTCATAAAACTCAAGTGCCGCACTAGTCCCAAAATGTGCTTCGCCGTATTCCAAAATGTCAGCGAGGTCTATTTCAGCGGCAAGTGTTAGCCTATAATTAGACATTTATGCGGCGCTTTTCTTTAAACTCCTGCAAAATTTGTTCAGCGGATTTGGTGGAATAGCCACTTTGCTCACCTACAATTAGCGCCTCTCTGATGACATTAATGTCTTCGTTTCGACGTTGCTCTTTGCGTATTAAATCTCTCAGTAATTCGCTATCACTAGCGTATTCGCCGTTTTTTAACTGACTTTGCATCCACTCATTTTGTTTATCAGTAACAGTGATGCTCTTCTTAATCATGCTCATAGTTCACCTAATAGCTTCATTGGTAGTATTTAATAGTATTATAAGTTGCATTTGTATTGCAATAAGATTCTCAACGTCTACGGTTAGACTTAATTCTGGAGAATAATTATGTACCCACTTGCCGTTTATAAGAAAAAAGAGCCTTGGAATAAGGGAAAACTAGTTGGCCAAAAATTAGCTTTGAAACAAAAACAAATATGGCAATTCGAATCAGGTTAGAAATTTCAGGAAACATAAGAGACTTAGCATTATTTAGTCTTGGCCTTGATAGCAAACTCCGAGGTTGTGATTTAGTGTCCTTGCGTGTCAGAGATATTGCGCTAGGAATGAATGTTCAGTCGCGAGCTGCTCTTCATTATAAAAGCAGATTCAGCAGAAAACTGGCAGGCCTGTTCAATTTGAAATTACTGAGCAGACCCGAGCAGCAATAGAAGCATTGATTCAAAAAGATGCGCTTGATAATTCCGACTATCTTTTCAAATCTCGTATCAAGGATTCACCGCATCTGTCTACGAGGCAATATAGCCGTATTGTCGATGGGTGGATATACTCAATCGGATTAGAAGGGACGCATTAGAGATATCTGAGAGCATTGATATTTGATTTTTACAGTTACCCTCCAATGGCCGCGATTGGATGGCACTTGAAAGTCGAATAATTAAAATAAAGGTATACAGTTTTGGGGTTGCTCATCTTTCCCTAAATGTAGGTTAGTGGAAGAATTCAACTAACAAACACCTTAAGGCGGATTCGCAACGCTTCAAGACGGTTACGTTACTCTCTTAGCGACATTAATGCTTCATTAATTTCATCATGGCTAAATGCGTAACTATGCTCTAATAACGCCTTAGGCACCACGTGCTGACCTGTTAATAACAAATCCGCAGATTCACCCATTAATATTTTTAAAGCTAATTTAGGCACTGTGAAGAGGCAAGGGCGGTGCAGACTGTTGGCATAAGCCTTCGAAAATACCGCGTTACTGACCGGATTAGGTGCAGTAAAATTAATTGGACCTTGCAGTGCCGGCGACACTAACACATGCGCCATTGCTTGTATCATGTCATCAATATGGATCCACGACATAATTTGCTGACCTGAACTAACCGGCCCACCTAACCCTAAACTAAAGGGCACTTTCATTTTGCCCAATGCACCACCTGTTGGTGATAACACAATACCGGTTCGAAGCAGACATACTCGGGTTAGTTCAGATTGTGCTTGAAGCGCAATTGATTCCCAGCGCTGACAAATTTCACGGGCAAACTCCTCATGATAATCAGAAAACTGTTCATCAATTGGTTGGATAGGTTGACTAGTATCTGCTTGGCGGCCATAAATACCAATCGCAGAACCACTTAAGAATACCTCTGGAGGCGTAGAACTTGCTTTGATTAACTCGACAATACGTTCTGTGATATCCCAACGGCTATGACAAATACGCTGTTTTTGTTTGTCACTCCAGCGTTTATCAACAATGGCCTCACCGGCTAAATTAATCACCGCATCATAAGCATTCAGATCATTTAATAGGGTCAGATCCACTCTTTCTAAAACACCCTGTTGGATTTCATGATGAAAAGCTTGGTTTACCCTATCAGCTGAACGACTCACCACATGAAAAGTATGTAAATGTGCATAGTGCTTGATAAATGCTTGGCCAATCAAACCTGTCGCGCCTGTGATTAAAATCTTCATCGAATGTTCGCCTTTTGCTCAACAGTTAAAATTGTGGTTCTTTAGAACAAGAAATACTGAGACTGACTGAATCAGAAAAACGCAACGCATGTGGTTTATCTACTTCTACTTCTGCCCATGAAACCCAAGGGTGATCAGCGGCAAGTGCTAAAATATCAGATGTGAGTTTTTCGAGTAAATAAAAACGGTTATGCTCAACTAATCGAATAATTGCTTTTGTTACCGTCTTATAGTTAAGCGCATTTTCTACTTGATCTGATTCTGCTGCGCGTTGAGCGTCGTATTTGATGACAGCGTTGACAACGACATCTTGTTTATTTTGAATTTCATCATCGTTAAATCCAATGTACGTTCGTAAACGTAAGTTTTTTATACGAATTGTAGCTTCATTTAAAATCATTTAACAAATTCCTGTTATGATATGGCATATATTTGCATTGTTAGTAAGTAGTAATGCATCAAATTATTTTGCAGAGAATCTTATGGAACTAAAATCTTCTACCGCTAAAGCCTTTGTTATCACTGCTGCTGTTGTCGTGGTCTTAGCCGGTATCAAAGCGGCAAGTGCCATTATGGTCCCGTTTTTATTGTCGATATTTATCGCAATCGCATGTAGCCCACTAATTAATCTTGCGTCACGGTATAAAATCCCGCGTTGGCTATCAGTTACCTTAGTTATACTGTTAATAATCATTTTTGGTTTTATGTTGGCTGGATTAGTTGGTCAATCCTTAGGTGAGTTTCGACAAAACCTACCCAATTATCAAGCGCAATTGTCTGTTGAGTTGGCATGGGTGATCGAACAGTTAGCCAATTTAAATATTATTGTCGATAAAAATTTGTTTTTATCTTACTTTGATCCTGCGGTTGCGATGTCGGTTGCGACGAATTTTTTAAGTGGCATGGGCGGGGTATTATCCAACGTATTCTTGATTATCTTAACTGTGATTTTTATGTTGTTTGAAGCGGAAAGTATGCCGCGTCGGATCCACGTTGCATTAAGCGATCCAGGCATGAAAATGCATCACATCGACCGTTTTCTCAAGTCCGTCAATGACTATTTAGCGATTAAATCTTTAGTTAGCTTAGGGACTGGCGCATTTATCGGTGTGTGGTTATATGCGTTAGATGTTGACCATTTTATGTTGTGGGCCGTGTTAGCATTTTTACTTAATTTCATTCCTAATATAGGTTCGATTATCGCAGCAGTGCCAGCGGTATTGATCGCTTTTGTTGACCAAGGTTTAGCCACCGCGGGTTTAGCTGGGTTAGGCTTTGTCTTAGTCAATACCGTAATGGGCAATATGATTGAACCGCGTTTTATGGGGCGCGGTTTGGGTCTATCAACGTTAGTGGTCTTTTTATCGTTAATATTTTGGGGCTGGTTGTTAGGTTCAGTCGGCATGCTGTTATCTGTACCTTTAACCATGATTGTCAAAATAGCGATGGAATCTCGTGAAGAAACCATGTGGTTAGCGATTTTATTGTCCGGTGATGATTTGGATGAAACCTATATTCCAACGGATGATGAGACAGATAAAGCCAATTTATTAGATGTTGATTTTACCGAAGAAAAATAGTGATTTACTTATTCGGTAAGCACACACTTATCGTTGTACCACTTGATTTTTTGTCTGAAGTCGACGAGTGAACTTCCAATGTTGCGCCATACATCTCAACTAAATCACTGACCGTGGCCAAGCCAATTCCATGACCTTGATGGTAGGTGTCAAGTCGCTTACCACGAGTTAACATATCCGACTGCATTGCCTCAGGGATCCCCGCTCCATCATCACTAATGCTGATAATGTGCACTTGAGAGTTGGTTCGTGAGTCGGCTTGGAGCGTGACCGTCACCGTCACCTCAGACCGAGCTGCTTTGCATGCATTATCCAATATATTACCAAATAACTCATACGCGTCAGTGGTGTCAATTGGATACATAAAGCCCGCAGGGATCGCCCTAAAATTAATACGCAATCCCTTATCACGATAAATTTTGTGCATGGAATCGATGATTTTTTGCAATAGCTCACACACATCAATGTGCTGTTGCCAACCCGCTTTCCCCAAGACCGAACGTGATAATTGCCGTTGGATGATTTGATCGATTTGTAAAATGGGTGCTTTGCTGGATTCGGAGATTGCCTCATCACCTTGAAGAACACTTAATGGCGTTTTAAGTGAATGGGCCAAATCTTGTAAAGCATGTTTAAACCGAGTGCGTTGTTGTGATTCTGAAAGCAATAGTGCATTAACACTATCTTTGACGGCATTGAGTTCTTTGGGGTAAGCCCCGCTTAAGGATACGACTCCATCTTGATTCGGAGTGCCTTTAGCAGCCTTACTGAGTTGAGAAACTAGATGTTTGACTGGACTCACCACTGACAATAAGCTCAGCAATAACAGCCCACTTATCAATAGGGCAACCCAAACACCATTGCGAAATAAGCTTTGATTAAACGTGGCCAACTCACGATGAAACGCCCCTTGGTCTTCAAGTAAATAAAATTTAATCGGGATAAATTGGTTTTCGCTTTCAAATTCAGCGGTAAAGGTAAACAAAAACGTATCAGGTAATGATGTTAATTCATCTGCAAATATCTGCTCACCCGTTTTTGCACTCGGATAGGTAAGTGGAGTCGGTTGCAGTGTGCTAGAGGTCGATTGCCATACCACAGTCTGATTCAGCACGATAAAGGCTTGGTAACCAGATTGAGGCATATTTAAGCGGTCATCAAATACATTAAATGGCATATTTATCTGGCTACCATCAATTTCAAACGTTGCGATTAAGGCATACGCCATTGATTCTAATTCAGTTTGTTTGGCTTTTAATAAACTGTCTTTGAATGCGGTTGACACGGTAAAAGCCAGACTCGGCAATAACACGACAATGATAACCAGAATCGATAAGACGGTGCGAACGGTTAGAGAGAGGCGACTTAGGCGGGAGAAAATAATCGGTATCCTCTACCACGTAAGGTTTCAATCGGTTTAAGGGTATTGTCTGGATCGAGTTTTTTTCGTAGGCGACCGACAAAAACTTCAATTACGTTGCTGTCTAAGTCAAAATCCTGATCATAAATGTGCTCAGTTAACTCTGTCTTAGACACCACTTTTTGTGGGTTGAGCATCAAATATTCCAATACCTTGTATTCATAAGCAGTCAGATCTAGTACTTCTTCTGCCACCTTGACCCGTTGTTGAGTCATGTGTAAATGGATTGGACCACAACTCAGCTCGGCCGAGGCATGACCCGAACTACGACGAATAAGCGCATTGACTCGTGCAAGTAATTCTTGTTGATGAAATGGTTTGGTTAGATAATCATCCGCTCCGGCGTCTAAGCCGAGGACTTTTTGTTCCCAGGTATCACGTGCGGTGAGGATAAGCACTGGCGTGGAAATGCCTTTAGCGCGTGCAAATTTAAGGACACTTACCCCATCTATTTTCGGTAATCCCAAATCCAATAAGATGGCATCATAGGTGTATTCGTTGAGTAAAAACTGTGCTTTTTCTCCGTCATCGGCTAAATCAACACTAAAGCCATGTGACTGTAATAACTGATCAAGTTGGATCAACAATTGACTGTCGTCTTCAACTAACAATATACGCATATACTAATCCTTGTCTTTTTTCGGCTGGGCTTTTTCCGATGTTTTAGGCATAACTTTGCCTGATTGTTTATTCACATTGACGGAAATAACACGACCTTTTTGATTCAGCATTTTGACGCGATAGTGTTCTTTATTTCGATCCACTTTTAATACTTTACCTTGAACCGATTGTTTGGCTTTTGCAATCGCTTGTTGTTGATTGACTTTAGGCTCTGCGTTGGTGGTGGTAGATGTATTCGAATTTGCAGACTGAGCATAGGCTAGGGTGCTGCAGCCCAAGGAAAATCCAGCAACAAGTAATACGCCTTTTAGCGTTTTGGCTACTGACCAAGACATCAATGCTGTATAGCACTGCGATGGAGTGCTCAACCACTTAGGGTACATAGTATTTTTTCCTAATAAAAGGTGATTTAACCGATGCTTAATTATAATTTCTTTATCTGAATGCAGACTGAATTTTTCTAATATTTTATGCTACAGTGGATTAAAATTCATTAAAAGGATAGTAAATGAAATTCAAAGTGATTGGCACTGTTTTTATTAGTGTTGCTGTACTTGCTGCGTGTGCACAAACTCCATCTCCCTCTGTAGGGCTTTCCCCATTAGCGCAATGGCAAGCGGGTACGTTTACCCCACAAACAGCATTAACGACGTCACCTCGGATCCAAGAAGGCGTCTTAGGCAATGGCTTACGCTATTTCATTATTCCTAATCAAACACCTAAAAATGAAGTCGTAGTGCGCATGCGTGTGGGCGTTGGTAGTATGTACGAAACACCTAATGACGCTGGGATTGCCCATTTTTTAGAGCACATGGCATTTAATGGTTCTACCAATGTGCCTGAAGGTGAAATGATTGCGATTTTAGAACGCTATGGTCTGAAGTTTGGCGCTGACACCAATGCGAGTACTGGATTTGAAGAAACCATTTATAAACTCGATTTACCCAATAATAATGTCGAGACCATTGATACGGCGTTATTTTTAATGCGTGAAACAGCCAGTAATTTAACGATTACGGATGATGCGGTCAGCGCTGAGATCCCTGTTGTTAAATCTGAATATGAGTCCCGCAACAACATCTATATGGATGCTTATAAAGCGTCGTTGCAAGAATGGACGGATGGTCTTGAATATATCAATCGTTTTCCGATTGGTTCATTGGAAACCATTGCCCGGTTTTCTGCACCCGCCGTTCGAGACTTTTATGCGACGCATTATTTTCCTGCTAACACGCAGTTAATTATTGCTGGTGATATTGATGCTGATGACATGCAAGCCAAAATTGAAAAAGTATTTGCTGATTGGCAAAACGCACAAGCGCCGACTAAATTTGATGCTGGAATGCTCAATGTCAATGATAGTCTTGAGGTAGCTAGTTTTAGTGGCCCTAATTTACCCACGCAAGTGAATCTTTTTTATGTCACACCTGAACAATTAGCTCCTGATACGATCCTCAATCGCCGTAAAGATTTTGTTGAACAAATAGCTAATGGCATACTCAGTTATCGTTTAAACAGCTTGGTGCTAGCCGGAAATGCGCCGTTTGAAGGTGTGGGAAGCTCCCATAGTTTTACCTTTAATCAACTTGATCTAACCCAAGTCATTGCACAAACCCAACCGGAGAAATGGGCCGAATCGTTAACCACTTTGGTGGTTGAGATCCGTAAAATCATGGAGTTTGGGATTTCAGAACAAGAGTTGATTCGTGAAGTCAAAGCAACGCGAAACGCATTAGTAACTGCTGCACAATCTGAAGCAACTATTCCTAGTGGCTCGCTGGCCAATGCGGTGTTGTCGAATATTCCACTTGATGGAGTGTTAAACGAGTCTTCACAATCCCTAGATATTTTTCAAGAACTGATGGCAACGTTCAGTGCTGAGGAAATAAATACGGTGTTACGCAGGCAATTTATGCGTGTTGAACCGACCATTTTTATGCAGTTTTCACAACAGGCTCAAGCGCTTCCTAGTACTGAGCAGATCATTGCGGTCTATCAGCAAGCGATGACGTTACCAATTCAAGCCAATGTCGAAAAAGAAGTGGCGAAGTTTGCCTACACTGAATTTGGTCAGCCAGGTACTGTCAAAGCGGAAAGCTATAATGAAGCTTACGATTATTATTCTTACACATTTACTAATGGCGTGCGCTTAAACGTAAAAAGTACGGATCTAGCACAAGAAAAGGTCCTCATAGATGTGTCTTATGGCGATGGCATCAAAACGCTGACTCCAGAGCAAGCCGGCATGCAGGATTTGTATAATTTCTATATCGTAGGCGGTTTGGGTAAACACTCAGTCAATGAACTGCGTGAATTACTGTCGGATAAAAATGTATCGTTGAATTTCAACGCTGATTTTAACAGTTACGGCGGGACGTTTAGCACCTCAAATGACACACTCACGACACAACTGCAATTGATTACCGCGTATATGACCGACCCTGGTTATAGTGACTCCGTACTGCCATTATTTAGAAAAAATGTAGAGCAGGGGGCAAAGCAACGCAAAAATACCATCGCAGCGGTAAAAAGCTACGAAGTGGTCAATGCTATTTATGGCAATGATTATCGGATTGGGTCAGCACCGACTGAGGCAATTTTACAACGTGATTTTACCGAGCTTAAACCGATTTTAGACCAAGCGTTACAACAAGGGCCGTTAATGGTAACAGTTGTTGGCGATGTGGACGTTACTGAAATTGTGGCAGAGGTTGCCGCTACGCTAGGTAGTCTTCCCATTCAAGTGGCGGAGCCACAACATCATTGGTTAACGGATATTGCGTTACAAACGGGTTCTGAATTTACCCTATATCATGCCGGTAACCCTGAGAATGCTTCAGTGACACGATATTTTAAGACAACGGATAATCAAGATTTGACTAAAGCCTTACAATTGAAAATTTTAGGTGCAGTGGTGCAACTAAAAGTACAAGATGTGATCCGCGAACAATTAGGAGCTGCTTATTCGCCTTCAGCACGCGCGTTTGGTTCTAATTCGATTAAAGGCGATGGTATGTTGTTACTCGATACGTTGACAACACCAGACCAAATTACACTTGTGCAATCCACTTATGATGCATTAATTGCAGGGCTAAAAACGCCAGGTAATATTACTGATGATGAAGTGAAACGGGCCATCGAGCCGATGCTCGCCAATTGGAAAACAGCGAAAGAGCAAAATTCGTTTTGGTTATCTCGTCTTAAAGTTATGCATACTCGTTCGGATAGTTTTGCACGTTTTGAAGCTCAACCAGGTATATATGCGCAGATCACGCCAGAAGTGTTGACCCTTTTCGCGCGTGAGTATTTAACCGAGAAAAATAAAATTGAGGTGGTTGTGTTACCTGAAGTGGCGACTAAGCTCTAAGGTCGTAACACATATGTTTATGCACAATACCAACCAACAGTGGGCTAGGCAGTGCGCCTAGTCCATATCAATTCTGCCACGTAATTGCTTTTGTAAGCCGTGCTTGGTTTTAGTATTAAGGCGTTTACGTACGGAAGAACGACTCGGTCGGGTCGCTTTACGCGGTAACTGCACGACACCGGCGTTGCGGATTAAGTGTACCAAACGTTCAATCGCATCGCGTTTATTGGCTTCTTGGGTGCGATGATTCTGGGCTTTTAGTACTAGAATGCCTTCGTCTGTTATGCGCGAATCTTGTCTCTTTAATAATCCCTGCTTATACCTAAACGGCAAATTTGAAGCATGAATATTAAACTTTAAATGAATGGCAGAGGAAACTTTGTTCACATTTTGCCCGCCTGCACCTTGTGCACGCATGGCTTGCATTTCAATACTGCTATCACTTAAATACACGCCTTGTTCAATAAAAATGTCCATTAATACTCAGTTCCTGTGGTGCCATGGTTCAACAAAATTCAATAGAAGGTCAATAGTAAGGAAAAAACGGTAAATAATCATTCAGTAAATCGTTACTTTGACGATAAATATCATAGCAAGATTTTTTGCATACGAAAGGAAAAAGGGATTTATCTTTCATGATCACTTTTAACTTAAAAATAACTAGGTATTTTTATGAGCCCCTTTCTTATCGCACCATCGAAAAAATCGCTATTGATTTCTCATACTCTTTGCTTGTCATTATGTTTAATGATGCTCGCTACTCAAGCCTTTGCAAAAACCCCTGAAGACTACGCTAACATTCTCAATCAATCGGGTAAACAGCGTATGTTGACCCAAAAAATGTCCAAAGAAATGTTGTTTATTGCCAAAGGCATTAACACCACACAAAATCAGACAGCCTTAGCTCAAACAGTCGCATTATTTGATAAAACGTTGAATGGTTTAGTCAATGGTGACGCGAGCTTAAAACTACCCGCAGCAGATAGTAAAGCCATTATTAAATTATTGGGGCGAGTCACTCAGTTATGGAGTGAATTTAAACCGCTTACGATTGCTGCAGCAGCCGGAGAGGTAGATATTGCTGAAATAGCGACCTTAAATCTCCCGTTATTAAAAAACAGTAATACTGTTGTTAGACTTTATGAAAAAGAAGCCCGCAAAGCGACAGGTAAAGTGAGTGGTATTGTTATCAATCTTGCGGGCAAGCAACGTATGTTGACCCAAAAAATGTCTAAAGAATCCATATTGATAGCATTAGGGCATGAGTCTTCTGAAAATCAAGCCAAATTGCGTTCAACGATTAGTCTATTTGACCGTACCTTAAAAGGATTAAAATCAGGTAATGCTGATCTTGAGTTACCGACTAATTCACAACCGCAAATCTTAGCTCAATTGGCCGTGGTCGAACAGCTCTGGGTAAAGCTGAAGCCTACTCTAGAAGCCATTTCTACCGGAATGGTCACTGATTCAGATTTAGATGTGTTATTCAAAGCGAATTTACCTCTGCTTAAAGAGATGAACAAAGCCGTATCGCTATTTGAAAAAACGAGTGTATAACCATCTAGCTATTTTTAAGAGGTATCAATATGCAACCTGTGCAATCTTCATTCATTAATCAGATGTTGAGTAATTACTCGATTAAATTTTTACTTAGACTATTGTTATTTATTACATTTATTGCATTGAGCGGCATAAGCGTATTTTCCGTGTGGCAATTATCATTGTTAAGTGATGACATTACCGAAAGCGTTGAAAGTTCCGACCAGATAAATCAATCAATGTTGACAGTCACAGCACGGACTTCTCAATCAGCTAAATTAGCAGAACATGTTTCAGGGGACATGCGTGACAAAGTCACGGATAATTTAACTATCAGCGCAGCCGATTTGAAACAAATCCAAAAGGGTTTATCTAATGCCGTAACTACATTTTCTGACGTTATTGATGAAAGTGATGGGGAGATAGATGCTGAATTATTATTGATCGACATTGAAGATGTTTACGAAGTACTGCGCCGTGAAATGTTACCGAGATTGCGCACTTTGACGCAAGAACTAGAACAAACTGCAACAATAGGTAAAGATGTTCAAGCTTCCGTGACGCAAATATCAGAACGTTTGAGTGATACGTTACTGAGTGCACAGCAAGTAACTGATTTAGCCAGTCATAGTATTGATGTTGCCAAGATTAATGTTTCAGGTGTGAACCAAACGATTACGTTTGTCAGTATCGCTGCGGTGAGTAGTATCGTCGCATTATTATTATTTATCATCGGGATGAGCAGTGCCATCTATGAGCCGATAGAACAGCTTAAAGAAATGCTCACAGATATTGCTAATGGTAATGGAGATTTAACCAAGCGCATGCGTTATGAAGCAAAAAATGAATTTGGGGAAATCTCAGGGTTATTTAATCAATTTGTCTCTAAACTGCAACGCACGGTGGCTGATGTTAAAACTAATGTTGCCGATATGGATCAACAGATTGTCGCCATGACCGAAGAAGCAAATCGTGCTACCAACGATATTTCCACTCAAAAAGAAGCGACAACCATGATTGCGACCTCGATGAATGAGATGGAAATGTCAGTACAAGAAGTGGCCAACAACTCCAAAGAAGCAGCCTCAGCTGCTAATGCGACTAGCCAGACAGCAAATGATGGGCAAGGTATTGTATTGGGCACGATTAAATCTATTGAGACGTTAGCGGGGGATGTAGAAAATGCAGCCGGAGTGATTACTCAATTAGAAGAAGACAGCACTGCGATGCGTAAGGTGACTGATACAATTGAAGGGATTGCAGAACAAACGAATTTGCTTGCACTGAATGCTGCAATTGAAGCGGCGAGAGCGGGTGAGCAAGGTCGAGGGTTTGCCGTCGTAGCGGATGAAGTGCGTGCGCTAGCTGGGCGGACACAAGAGTCGACGGTAGAAATACAAACCATGATTAACCGATTGCAAGAATCCACCAAAAATGCGGTTGAAAAAATGGAAACGAGTAAAACAGAAGCGTTGAAAGCTGTGAAATCGGCAGAAGAAGCAGGTAACTCATTATCTAATATTACCAGTAGTGTGTCGCAAATTGATAATATGTCGATTCAAATTGCAACAGCATCAAGTCAGCAAAGTACGGTTGCTTCTGAAATAAATCGTAAAGTAAATAACATACAAGAGCTATCGTTAAAAACGGCGCAATCATCACATGAAATTCTTGAGTCAGCACAGATGTTGACCGAGCGTTCAGCGCATTTGAAAACGTTGATGAACCAGTTCCAAGTGTAGTTAAGGCTTAGATTAGACTTAATGACACGAACGAGCTACAGGAGAAACAAGCGCTATGCAGTAGTGAACTAGCGCTTGATATGAGAGGCCAAAAGTGTTGTCTTAAGTAGTGTTAAGGCAATACTTTTTTATAGGGTTTAACCGTCACTTTTGCATACACACCCGCTTCAATGTAGGGGTCAACATCTGCCCAAGCCTGCGCAGCAACTAATGAATCAAATTCTGCAATGATTAATGAACCTGTAAAACCAGCGGGACCAGGATCTGCTGAATCAATCGCTGGGTTCGGACCCGCAGCAAACAATTTCCCGTCAGCTTTGAGGGCTTCTAAACGCGCTATATGTGCTGGGCGAGCCGCTAAACGTGCGTCTAAGGTCCCCGGTTTATCTTCTGCAACTATGCTATACCACATGGCTTATTTTCCTTATCTGGGACATGCCGGTTGCTATTATTTAGCAGTACCGGCTTTCATGTTATGGACGAATTCACCTAATGATTGCAACATTGTTGGGGTGTCATCTAGATATTTAGCGATGATATTTACTGTTGCTGAACCAGAAATAGCGCCAGCTGCACCTGATGCAATCGCATGTGCTACTTGTTCAGGTGTGGAAATACCAAAACCCAATAATGGTGGTGCAACTTTATATTTAGCTAATTTTTCAATCAGTTCACTTGCTGGTGTTTCTGCCGCTGTTTCAGCACCCGTCACACCTGCACGACCCAGTAAATACGTATAGCCACTAGATAACTTGCCTATCGCGGTGAGGGTTTCTTCAGTCGCATTAGGTGGCGCAATTAATATTTGATCAATTTCATAGGCATTTGCCATATCAATGAAGCGTTGTGCTTCACGTAATGGTACGTCGGCGATTAAAATTGAATCCACACCACTGGCTTTGGCTTGGGCATAAAAATGTTCAATGCCACGCGCTAACACTAAGTTAGAGTATAGTAATAATCCAATCGGGATTTCTGGGTTATCATGACGGATTTGCGCAATAATTTCTAAACATTCACCCGGCGTATTGCCGTTATCTAAAGCGCGTATGCTTGCGGCTTGAATCGTTGGGCCATCGGCAATGGGGTCAGAATACGGAAAGCCTAGTTCTAGTGCGTCGGCACCATTATCCACTAACGTTTGCACGATTTTAATTGACGTAGCACGGTCGGGATCACCGAGCATCACAAACGGAACAAACGCCCCTTCGTTTTTCGCGTCTAGTTGACTAAACATAGTTTCATAACGAGCCATTAAATATCATCTCCTAAAATGCTGGTCACGTGCGCTAAATCTTTATCGCCACGACCTGATAAATTCACCACGATAATGGTTTCTTCAGTTGCTTCATCCGCCATATTCAATGCATGTGCAATCGCGTGAGATGATTCAAGAGCCGGAATAATACCTTCTTTTCGTGCAAGTAATTTAAATGCATTCAATGCTTCATCATCCGTCGCTGCAACGTATTCTGCACGACCAATATCGGATAGGTAGGCATGTTGTGGTCCGACTGCTGGGTAATCTAATCCAGCTGATACAGAATAAGACTCTTCGATCTGGCCATCTTTATCTTGCATAATATAACTAAATGCACCGTGTAAAATACCTTTGCTGCCGGTACAAATAGTGGCTCCATGCTCATGAGTGTGTAGGCCTTTTCCTGCGGGCTCTACGCCAACTAAGCGAACTGAAGGCTCATCAATAAAATCAGCAAACATACCGATGGCATTTGAACCGCCACCGACACAAGCCACTACTGCATCAGGTAAACGACCTTCTTTTTCCATGATTTGCGCACGCGTTTCTTCACCAATCATACGGTGAAATTCACGTACGATGGTTGGGAACGGATGAGGCCCTGCTGCGGTGCCTAATAAATAGTGTGCTTTGTCATAATTAGCAGACCAATCACGCATGGCTTCATTAACGGCATCTTTTAACGTACCAGAACCGGCATGAACTGGAATCACTTCGGCACCCATTAAACGCATACGAAATACATTGGGTGATTGACGTTCGATGTCTTTGGCACCCATGTAAATACGGGCTTTTAAGCCGAGCAATGCACATGCCAACGCAGTAGCAACACCATGTTGTCCAGCGCCAGTTTCGGCAATGACTTCGGTTTTACCCATACGTTTAGTGAGTAACGCTTGTCCTAAAACCTGATTGGTTTTGTGTGCGCCACCGTGTAATAAATCTTCACGTTTAAGATACAATTTAACTAGCGGATTGGACACTAAATTACGCGATAACGTCATCGCAGTAGGACGGCCCGCATAATCTTTGAGTAACCCCATGAATTCTTGTTGAAATTCCGGATCGGTTTGAGCATCGATAAATGCTTGTTCTAGTTGGTCTAATGCTGGGATCAATAACTCTGGTACATACATACCACCAAAATCGCCAAACTTACTTTCTAAATGGTTCATAATTTCTCACTCGATTAATAGGTGCGCAATTGTGAAAACAATTGAGTGATGTGTGAAAGTGATTTATCACCCGGTGCACTTTCGACACCTGAATTAACGTCTAGCAGACTAACGCCTGTAGCTAGCGCTTGTGTAATATTTTCTGGAGATAATCCGCCGGCCAAACCAATGCGAGATTTATCTTCAATATCGGCCAATATAGACCAATTAAACTGTTGTCCAGTGCCGCCTTTTTCAGTGTGACCAGCGCTGGTCACTTGGCAATCCAATAAGATCATATCAACATCTGTATATAACAAAGAAGGAAGTGCCTCGCTGACGCCTAAAGCTAGCCAAATTTGACAATATTCTGGGAGTTGACCGCGTAAACGCGTGATAAAATCTTGATCTTCATCGCCATGTAATTGCACTGCACATAATTGTAACTCTTTTACATACGCAACAATCGTCTCAATGGTTTCATTTACAAACACACCAACATAATCAAACTGTGCAACATCAACGATGTGTTGTGCTTGTGCTAATGTGACACTGCGCTTGGATTGTGCTGCAAAAATAAGTCCCATATAAGACACGGGTTGTTGACTAATCGCCAATGCTTGTTGTGCTTGAGTAATGCCGCAAATTTTGACAGTGCCGTAAGCTAATTGACGAACAGCACGAGTTAAATCATTTTGTCCCATCAAGGCACTGCCAACTAAAAAGCCATTGACGAGCGGCGCTAGTCGGGCGATATCAGCGCGGGTATAAATACCTGATTCAGATATCATTAAGCCGTTATGACCCAGTTCAGTGAGTAAAGGCACTAAGCGCTCGGTGGTCGCTAAATCAGTCGATAAATCGCGTAAATCACGGTTATTGATACCAATAATTTTAGCGCCTAAGGCAACGGCACGGTGTGCTTCTTCTTCGTTACTGACTTCGGTTAACACGTCCAAACTCAAGCTCTCAGCGCATTGGCTTAATTGCGTGTAAGTAGCGTCATCCAACACCGATAACATTAATAACACGGCGTCGGCTTGATAATAACGGGCTAAATATACTTGGTACTCATTAACAAAGAAGTCTTTGTTTAGAACCGGAATATCGACGTGACTCGTCACATAGGACAAGTACTCGTAGGTACCTTGAAAATATTTTTCATCCGTCAGCACGGATAAACACGCTGCGATCTCTTTATATGCCCCCAATATTTCATCTAAATCAAAAATGGGGCGAATTAAACCTTTAGAAGGTGAGGCTTTTTTACATTCTAAAATATAACCGGCATTCGGCTGGTTTAAAGCATCATAAAAACTTTTGGTTGATGGGGTTAACTGTTCTTTGAACGCAGTTAACGGAAAATCTGCTTCGCGTTTTGCGATTTCAATTCGTTTATCATCAACAATTTTAGCAAGGACGTTCTGCATCTTGGTTCCTATTTCTTAATTACTATTTTATATCTTACTGTTGACTAAGCTTTGCAGCTCGTTCAATTGTTGCTAATGGTTTACCTTGACTCATGGCTTCTTGCGCCATATCTGCACCGTCTTTAAATGATGCTGCTAGTCCAGATATATGTAATAGTGCACCTGCATTCATGGCAATCGCAGCTGTATGAGCAGGGGCTCCGCTACCGGCAAAAACGTTAGCAATAGCCTCTTTGTTTTCTTGGGGCGAGCCACCGACAATGGCGTCTAACGGATAGCTAGATAAGCCAAAATCACTTGGAGTCACTTCATATTCTGTTAGCTCTTCGCCATTAACTTGAACCACATGACTTGGACCGTGTAATGCAAACTCATCGAGACCTGAACCATGCACAACTAATACGTGTTGGTGGTCGAGTAACTGTAACGTATGGGCATATGGTAATAATAGTTCTGGCGTATATACACCCATGACGGAGTGGGTCGGTTTGGCTGGATTAGCCAAAGGACCTAAGACATTAAATAGGGTGCGCGTTTTGAGTGTCGTGCGGACAGTCATCGCATGTTTAACGCCAGCATGATAAACCGGAGCAAATAAAAAGCACAGTTTACTATCGTCTAAACACATTTTTGCTGTTGCCGGTGACATATCTAATTTCACGCCAAAGGCATTAAATAAATCCGCTGATCCAGACTGGCTAGACACACTACGATTACCGTGTTTTGCTACAGGTAAACCACAACTTGCGGCGACAACACTTGCAGCGCTAGATATATTAATGGTGTTATGACCATCGCCACCGGTACCTACAATATCCGCGAATGCGTAGTCAGGGCGGATAAATGGCGTAGCATGATTGACCATCGCTTGGGCCGCACCAGCGATTTCACTGGGTGTCTCACCTTTGATTTTTAATGCAATTAACAATGCGGTTAAATGAATGTCATCAAGGTTACCTTGCATGACTTCACCAAAAATAGCCGTAACTTGCGCCTGAGTTAAATCTTGTTGGCTGTATAAGCTTGTTAATATTTCATTTATTGCATTCATCAATTGAGTTCCTTTTATTGTACAGCCCAGAGTGCAGTTATTGTGTTAACAAACTTTGCGCAACTAAAAATTCAATACTTTGTGTCAATAATTGACTCCCTTGATGGGTCAAAATTGACTCTGGGTGAAATTGAAAACCCAGCATACTATGTGCTTCATGATATACCGCCATCGGGATGTCATTGACCTGAGCTAACACGGATAAACACGCTGGTACCGATGAGGCCATTAAAGAATGATACCTTGCTACCGGTAAAGGCTGTGCAAAACCACTAAACATTTTATCACCACAGTGGGTTATGTCAGATGATTTACCATGCATGACGGCTTCTGCGCGCGATATTGTACCACCAAAATGCTCGACAATCGCTTGGTGTCCCAAACAAATCCCTAAAACAGGAAAGTGTCCGGATACTTTTTGTAACAGCTCCAACATGCAGCCTGCTTCATGTGGTGCACCAGGACCAGGTGATAATAAGAGTAATACGTTACGAGTCGCACTTAGATCGTTTAATACCTGCATTATGGTATCTGCATGCACGGTATTACGGTAAATGTGCATATCAATATCTAACGTGCGTAATTCGTCGACTAAGTTATACGTGAATGAATCGACATTATCGAGCATCACAACGGATAAGTTTTTCATCAGCTCGACTCCTGAAGTTGTTGACTGAGGATCACAGCTTTTATGACTGCTTGGGCTTTGGCACGCGTTTCATCAGCTTCACTTTGCGCCACTGAATCATACACCACACCGGCACCGGCTTGAATGTGGGCAATATTATGTTGCACAAATGCCGAACGGATCACGATACAAGAATCCATATTTCCTTGACCATCCAGATAACCGACGGCACCGCCGTAACTGCCTCTGCGTTGTTGCTCTACTTGGCGGATCAGAGTGGCAGCGCTGACTTTCGGTGCCCCGACTAACGTACCCATATTTAAACACGCTTGATAGGCATGGAGTGCATCGAGGTCGGTTCTTAATTGACCTACAACGCGTGACACGAGATGCATCACATGCGAGTAACGGTCAACTTTGAGTAGTTCTTTGACATAACGTGTGCCGGGTTGAGAGACTCGAGCAACATCATTTCGAGCTAGATCTACCAGCATAATGTGTTCTGATTTTTCCTTTAAATCTTCACGTAAATTTAATTCAATTCGGCTATCTAAATCATTATCAATACTGCCATCTTGGCGTTTGCCTCGTGGACGAGTGCCGGCAATCGGGTATATTTCGACTTGGTTGGAGGTCGTGGTATATTTTAATGCCGATTCAGGGGATGCACCAAATAAAGCAAAGTCTGCATCTTGCATAAAAAACATGTAAGGCGACGGGTTCAACAATTTTAATTGTTGGTATGCCAAAATAGGGGACTGACAAGGTAAACTAAATGTACGAGATGGCACAACTTGAAAAATGTCACCGGCTAGAATATGTTCTTTCAAAAATGTCACATCATTGCAAAATTGCTCATCTGATTTATCCACTTGTACATCAGCATCGTTAACGGACAAATCAATGCATGAGGTTTGTTGTGCAAGTTGTGTCGGTGCAACGTGTAATGCCGCGCTTAATTGCTCAATACGCTGTGCTTGTTGTGTTTGCGTTGTCGTATAATCAGGTCCAGTAAAGAGATTACTAATAAGCGCTGTGGATTGCGCTTTGTGGTCAATAACACAAAGTGTTTGGGCAAGATAAAAAACAAAGTCTGGACAGGTGTTAGCGCCGTTTTTTACCTCAGGTAATGCTTCTACAGTACCTAGTAAGTCATACGCAAAACATCCCCCTAAAAATACAGCAAAGGGCAAACTGCGGTCA
>DBBN01000119.1:0-40495 GCA_002292215.1 Glaciecola sp. UBA983
CCTGATGGCGGTCTTTTTGTATGTTATCATTAATAAAATTAATATATGCTTTTAGCCGAGGTTCTTTTTTTGCTAATTACAGAGTGCTGTATAAACCCAATATGAAAACACCAAAACGTTTACAACCCCTAATCGACGATGGTCTTATCGACGAAGTACTTTACCAATTAATGAGTGGTAAAGAAGCCACAGTCTATGCAGTGACAAGCCAGGGCGAGATTAGATGCGCAAAAGTATATAAAGAAGCCATTAACCGAAGCTTCAAAAAAGCTGCGCAATATCAAGAAGGACGCAAAGTAAAAAATAGTCGCCGAGCGCGCGCAATGGAAAAAGGCTCAAGCTTTGGTCGTAAGCAACAAGAAGACGCATGGCAAAATGCAGAAGTAGATGCCTTGTTTACTTTAGCGGCTGCTGGAGTGCGCGTACCCCAACCTTTTGGGTGTTATGATGGCGTGCTGTTAATGGAGCTTGTTACCGACGGCGAGGGCAATGTAGCTCCACGTTTAAATGACGTTATTTTAACGGGTGAACAAGCGTTAAGAGATCACGAGCAAGTCATGCATTACGTTAAACTTATGCTGTGTGCTGGTATTGTGCATGGAGATTTGTCAGAGTTTAATGTGTTGGTCGATGATTTCGGGCCGGTGATCATTGATTTACCACAAGCGGTTAATGCTGCGGCCAACAACAATGCATTTAGCATGCTTCAGCGTGATGTGCGCAATATGACTGATTATTACGCTGAATTTGCTCCTCAACTCAATGAAACACATTACGCGGAAGAAATGTGGGCGTTATTTCAAGCGGGCGAACTCACACCTGATTCAGTGCTCACCGGTGAATTTGAATTTGATACTACTGATGCCGATGTTGATACCGTGCTCGAAGAAATTAAAGCCGCCTTTGCCGAAGAGCAAGAGCGTCTAGCCCGCATAAAATTAGCTAACACGGGTGAAGAACCTGAGTAAATATTATTAATGTTACAGTCGGTTTAATAGTCCGGTCAGGTTTACAGATTATTTTCCATTTTTTATATTTCCTTTAGTATAAAGTTATAATTTACCGTATGTTAATACACACAAACTTATAATTTTTTTAGTTAATTAAATGCAAGGACACATCATGTCTGGATTTATCCGTTGTAAAGCCGCCATTGCTTGGGGTCCCAAGCAACCATTATCTGTCGAATATGTCGATGTAATGCTGCCCAAAGCAGGCGAAGTAATGGTGAAAATCACCGCTACTGGAGTTTGTCATACCGATGCATATACGCTATCAGGAGATGATCCCGAGGGTGTATTTCCTGCTATATTGGGTCATGAAGGCGCGGGTGTTGTTACCGCTATTGGCGAAGGAGTAACAAGTGTTGCCCTTGGCGATCATGTGATCCCTTTGTATACCCCTGAATGCGGTGAATGTAAATTTTGTACCTCTGGCAAAACCAATTTATGCCAAAAAATCCGTGAAACACAAGGCAAAGGTTTGATGCCAGATGGGACGTCACGGTTTTATCAAGATGGCAAACCGATTTTTCATTATATGGGTACGTCTACGTTTTCCGAATACACCGTTTTACCAGAAATTTCATTAGCTAAAGTTAACCCGCAAGCACCATTAGAAGAAGTGTGCTTACTTGGTTGTGGCGTCACGACCGGCATGGGCGCGGTGATGAATACTGCCAAAGTGCAAGCCGGGGATACAGTTGCAATCTTTGGTTTAGGCGGCATTGGCTTATCTGCGATTATCGGGGCCAAAATGGCGGGTGCATCGCGTATTATTGGTATCGATATCAACACGAGNNGAGTAAGTTTGAGTTAGCGACCAAGTTAGGTGCGACTGATTTAATTAATCCTAATGATTATGACCAACCGATTCAAGAATTGATTGTTGCCATGACTGACGGTGGGGTAGATTTTTCGTTTGAATGTATCGGGAATGTCGATGTCATGCGCTCAGCACTCGAATGTTGTCATAAAGGTTGGGGCGAGTCGGTAATCATTGGCGTTGCTGGTGCTGGCCAAGAAATTTCAACCAGACCGTTTCAGTTAGTCACTGGTCGAGTATGGCGTGGCAGTGCATTTGGTGGCGTCAAAGGGCGCTCAGAGTTACCACAGATCGTAGAACGGTATATGGCTGGTGAGTTTACCCTTGATGACTTTATCACTCATACAATGCGATTAGAGGACATTAACGAGGCATTTGATTTAATGCATGCGGGCAAAAGTATCCGGAGTGTGATCCATTATGACCAATAGCACAGATATTAATACAACCATTAAGTTAGTTTCTTCTGCCAAAGCGTTTGATGGATTGCATCAACAATACTCACATAAGTCTAGCACGACTCATTGCACGATGCGCTTTGCCATCTATTTACCTCCAGGTACAAATGCAGAGCATCCTGTACCGGTTTTGTACTGGTTATCGGGCTTAACCTGCACCGATGAAAACTTTATGCAAAAAGCTGGCGCATTAAAGTACGCAGCCCAATGTGGGATGGCCATTGTCGCACCGGACACAAGCCCAAGAGGCGATGATGTACCTGATGATCCTGGTTATGACTTTGGTCAAGGTGCGGGATTTTATGTCAATGCCACCCAAGCACCTTACGACAAACACTATCAGATGTACGATTATGTCGTAAATGAATTGCCAGCGTTAATTGAAGCGCACTTTCCTGTGTCCTCTACTAAATCCATTGCGGGTCACTCCATGGGGGGGCATGGCGCATTAATGATTGCTTTGCGTAACCCCCAAGCTTATGTGTGTGCTTCGGCCTTTAGTCCCATTGTTAATCCTACACAATGTCCATGGGGGCAAAAGGCGTTAACCGGTTATTTGGGTAAAAACGATAGACAAGATAGTGCAGGGTGGGGGCAATATGATACATGTGTACTGATGCAACAAGCGCATCCGGATGATTATTTACCCATGTTAGTCAGTCAAGGTGAGGAAGATACTTTTTTAACCGAGCAGTTACTCACGACGAACCTAGCCTCTGTTGCCGCTGTGACTCATTATCCAGTAAAAATTGAATGGCTCAGTGGGTATGATCATAGTTACTATTTTATCAGTAGCTTCATCGAGCATCATATAGGTTTTCATTGGCAAAAAATGCATCAGGGTAAATTATCCAACAAAGGCGATTAATTAGCCAAATTGGTAATAGTCGTAAATTCTGTTGCTGTTAAAGGCATCACTGATAAGCGGTTGTGCGTCACGAGCATACACTGTTGCAATGCCGAATGCTGTTTCAGAGTGGCTAACGGCACGATGTGTGCAAATTTTTCTACCATCACAACATCAACAGCACACCATCGCGGAGCATCGTGTGTTGATTTAGGATCGTAGTAGTCACTCTCGAGATTAAATTGTTCTGGATCAGGGTAGGCAGTTTGACTGACCTTAATCAATCCCGCAGCACCGACTAGTTTGCAACTTGAGTGATATAACACGACGATATCATTGACCTGCATCTCTCGTAAAAAATTCCGAGCTTGATAGTTACGTACCCCATCCCATTGTATTGGTTTTGTAGGCGCATTAGCAAAATCATCAATGCCACACTCGTCAGGTTCACTTTTGACTAACCAGTAGTTCATATTTAGCCTGTTATATTAGTGTTTCAAAAAAAAGCGCGGCTAACTCATGACGACCAGATACATGAGCTTTTTTGTATACAGCAGAGGCTTGATTTCCTATCGTTTTTTCTGATTTTTTTGATACGGCTGCTATTTCAGAAGTACTTAAACCTTTAACTAATAACAGCGCGACTTCTTTTTCACTCGGCGTTAATTTCCAGTCATTAAATTGAGCGTGAATAGCATCAAAAAATTTTTGCTTAGTATCAAGTACCTGTTTATTTAGTGCTTCAGTATAACTTTTGCTTTGGTTTAGTTGTGCAATTAACCGAGATGTATTAATGCTGCGTTTGGCCATGTCCAGCATAAGATAGATGAACAAAGCCAAAGAAATCGCAATTAACAATACTTCTTGTAGGATATGTTGGGTTTGAACTCCATTCGAAAAATCAATATAAAGATCAACAACCTTAAATATAATAATTAAGATTAATGCGACTGATATAATCCGATCTTTGTTCATCTATATCCTTTTAATAACATTTACACGCTGGGTTTAGTTATCATCTTGTTCTATTTCCGCTTCAAGCGCATCGATATACAGATTATCAACCCATTGCCCTTCAATTTCAATACGCGAACCTACAGTGATTTGCGCCATAAATGTCAATATATCAACATTAAGATCGTTGAGTTCAAGTTTAGCGTTGTCATTTAAACGTACTTCGACACCTTGGAGCATGAAACTAGATTCGGATAATAATTGAGTTACTCGACCTTCTAATTCTACATAACCTTGATTACGTTCATCGTTGCTCGAATTGTCATTAGAGTTATCATCATTATCACCTGAGTTGCCATCATCATTGTTATCGTCATTTGATTGATTTGATGAACGATGCGCTTCAATTTCAATTTTGTGCAGTAAAATTTCATTTTGTGCATCGATGCCACCCTCGGCTTCAACATAGACACCTTCAGCGAGAAGAGCGATAAAATCAGCTTTTGTAACAACAAAATCATTGTTGATGTAGCGAATAGTATCAGATAAGGTGATTGTAATTCCGTTTATTGTAATTGACGTATCTGTCCAAGCAGTAGTACGCCCTTCAATTTCCCATTCATTATCAAACTCTTGCTCACGTTCACGTTCGATGCGTTGAATCATATTTTGAGTATTATTTTGTGAAAATACGACTTCAATAAGATCATTGAGTTGTAAACCGGCTAAATTTATATATTGGTCGTCATCATCTTCAAATCGTGTAGTAGCAGTGACATGATATACCTGACCGTTGAGGGTGAGTGTATTATTGGTTAGGTCGATAGCTTCTATAATGCCTTTTACTTTTCCATCAATATAGTATTCGTTACGCTCGAACTGGATCCCTATTACTTCATCATTTTGACCTAACTTGACCTCAATAAATTGTCCGACTTGTAAGTCAGCCGCTACACCATGTTCATAACTAACTTGAGCTCCTAGCAGCACACTAAGGCCATTAATTGACAATGTATTGTTTGCTAAGTCTAATGCGGTCACTCGCCCTTCGATTTCAAGTGCTGAGATATCATCGGTATATTGAGCACGGATATTTGCAATAGATAATATTTCAATCTCTGTTGCATTCATGATGCTATCTAACACCACGCCTTCAACTTTAGCAAGCTGACCATCTAACAGTGTGCCTTCGATGATAGCTGAAGCATAATTGATAGTTAATGCATTGAGTGAGAATGTTTGTGCTGTCGTATCTAAATTGCTAATTGTGCCTGTTGTGTAAGAGTCCGCAACATTATTCGTGTCTGCATCTAGTTTTATTGCGGTGGCAAGATACGTACCATCCGCTGCAGGATAACCATTAACTTCAATCCGGTCGCCAACGGTGAGTAAATTTTCAGTGGTCTGAATAAAGTGAGTCAGATCACTATAAGTGACGGTTGTTCCTGACACGAAAATTTGTTGGTTGTTGCGATCAATACTCGTAATGACTCCTTCAATTTCAGCGGCATAATTTACGGATACTGCTTCAGGCGTTTCTGAATCAACTTCATTTGTAGCAATTGATACTTTCATTCCAACATGCAGTTGGTCGATATTCGAACCAGCTTGACCGTTCACTGTGAATTCAGCGTTATCGGTTAAATAACGCTTACCATCAATGTGAATACTGCCAAATCCAGTGATGATCCCGGTTTTGATGACCACAGGATCGGGTGTAGGAGTAGGAGTCGGTGTGACAGGTGTAATATTGTTATCAGAGCTAGCGCCACCGCCGCAACCTACTAATGTTAATCCGAATAAGACGCTAGATGCAATCATCGATAGTTTAATTTTTTTCATAATGAGCTCTCTTTTAGTAAGGCTTATTGGAGAATGATATAAGCATAAAGATATTATTGGTAATAAACGACATAATTGCCATAGGGATTATCCCCTATATCGTGACTAAGTGACAACCGAATCAAGATATAGCATACTAAGATTTCAGACGAATAAGGATAGAATTAAACAAGATGTTGCTATTAACCATTTATGTATTGATCGCGTTGGGTTTTTCATTTGTTTGTTCGATTGCTGAGGCGGTAATTTTAAGTGTCTCCAACGCCTATATTCAAATGATGGAACAGGACGGTAAAAAAGCCGGTAAATTATTATCGTCTCAAACTCGAGATATCAATAAACCGCTTTCTGCCATTTTAACCTTAAATACCATTGCGCATACGATGGGTGCTGCCGGAGCGGGTGCGCAAGCGGCCAAAGTCTTTGGTGATGCGTATCTTGGTTTGATTTCAGCAGTGTTAACAATGTTGATTTTAGTTTTTTCTGAAATTATTCCCAAAACCTTAGGCGCAACCTATTGGCGTCAATTGGCCCCAGTTACCGCACATTTTTTAAAGTACCTGATTATTGTGCTTTATCCATTCGTGAAAATGTCACAAAAAATGACTTCTGGCTTTACTGAAGAGAGTCCATTAAAAGGGTTAAGTCGCTCAGAATTACACGCTATGGCGGAACTATCCGGACAAGAAGGTCAACTTGCTCTCCATGAAGCAAATATTCTTAAAAGCCTGATGTCAATGCATGAACTAACCATTAGAGGAGCGATGACGCACAGGACTCAGGTATTTTCAGTGCGACAAGAAATGACTGTTGGGGAGTTTTTTACGATTCACGAAACCGTTGGATTTTCACGGATCCCTATTTATGAAGAAAATGATACTGAAAAAATTATTGGATTTTTGATGCGTAACGATTTGTTAGTAGCAAAAGCTGAACATCAGTTAGACAGGCCTTTGCTTGAGTTTGTTAAAGATATGCAAACTTTGCTCAGTAGCATGCCGTTGTCATCGACATTCGATTTGTTCTTAAAAAACAAAGTACACATTCTCCTAGTCGTTGATGAATATGGTGGATTAGAGGGTATTTTGACCTTAGAAGACTTATTAGAAAGTATTCTTGGGGTGCAAATTCATGATGAAAAAGATCAGCATTTGTCGATGCGTGAAATTGCTGAGGATTTGGCCAAACAACGCCAAGAAGAATTTACGTTGAAAGGTTCCAAAAAATAAAGTCGTTATGTAGGATGCTAGAATTACAAAAGCGTTTTCGGTGATTTACTGCTGTTAATGATTAGTTTTATGTATGGCAAAATACCCATCCCACATTGCTAAATGCTCGGTAAAGCGCTGCTTTAATATGGCACTTATTTCATCTATTTGTAACAGATCTTCAGGTATGTGTTTTAAGATCCGCCAGTGATTAAGACTGTTTACAGCCGCTGCACATATTTGTGCTTGAGTAGCAAAGGCATGCGAACTATCATCACTCAATATCCGTTTAGTCGCTTCGATCAATGTCACTATTTCAGGCTCTAATTCCGAGCACATGGCTAAGGTGATCTTAAAACTCCTTACCAATTCTTTATAATGTTCATTCGAAGCTGCGATATCTTTTGAGGTTGCTTGAACGGTTTCTTGGATGGCATTGATATGCATAATTACATCAAAACTCACCATATGCAGATGCTGAAATAAGGCTTCTTTTTCTTGCAATCGCGGATCGACAAATTTATCGTTATGCATAATTAATCCTCTTTAATATTATGCGTTTACGTTAATTTAACATTAAGTGCAAAGTATTTACACCTATTGGATCTGTTAATTTTAAACATTAGTTTATGAAATGATCGCTACAGTCGATATAAACAGTATGAATAGTTATACATACACGTCAAAGTTGTGTAATCTTGCTGCCGGTTAAGCTTAAAGTCTAATATCTACAAGCGTCCAATACCGTAATCTGTAATCCAATTCAATTCTTTCAAGGACTATTATGCCATTTTTATTATCATTATTAGTCGGTTTATTTGCGTTTGTTTCGCCAGTTGCGCTGGCTAGTGACGCGGCTTCTGATTTAATCGATTTAACTCACTCAAGTGCTGGTTTTCTAGCTATCGCGATTTTCGTAATTGCGTATGTCTTAGTTATTTTAGAAGAACAACTCCATTTAGCCAAATCAAAACCGGTATTGCTTGCAGCGGGTTTGATCTGGGTCATTATTGCGATTTCTTATGGCAATATGGATAAAGCGCATTTGGTTGAGCACGGCATTCGCCACAACTTCCTTGAATACGCAGAGTTATTTTTCTTTTTATTAGTTGCGATGACCTACATTAACGCCATGCTAGAACGTGGTGTTTTTGATGAGCTACGTAATCGACTGGTTGCCAAAGGCTACAGTTATAAAGCGTTATTCTGGTTAACCGGTATTTTAGCATTTTTCATCTCACCTATTGCGGATAACCTAACGACTGCGTTAGTGATGTGTGCGGTGATTATGGCTGTTGGACAAGGGCGTCCAGACTTTATTGCGATTGGTTGTGTCAACATTGTTGTAGGTGCGAATGCCGGTGGCGCATTTAGCCCCTTTGGTGATATTACGACATTGATGGTATGGCAAAAAGGCATCCTTGAATTTAGTGAATTCTTTGCGTTGTTTATTCCTGCTGTGGTGAACTTTATAATCCCTGCTACCATCATGTCGTTTGCCGTGACGAAAGGCAATCCTGCTCCGCTGGAGGAAGTGAGTGGTAGTGTAATTAAACATGGCGGCTTAATCATTGTTGGTTTATTTTTACTAACGATTGTCACAGCCGTGAGCTTCCACAGTTTTCTACATTTACCGCCGGTATTCGGTATGATGACCGGTTTAGCGTATTTGAAATTTTACGCGTTTTACCTTAAAAAAGTAGATAGCAGAGAAACTGTTGTGGATTACTCTACGCCAGGTGATGCAGAACAGCCTAAATATGATATTTTTAAGAAAGTAGCACAAGCCGAGTGGGACACGCTATTTTTCTTTTACGGCGTTATTTTAGCAGTCGGTGGCTTGGGCTTTATGGGCTATTTGGGGATGGTATCACAACTAATGTATGGCGAGTTAGGTAATACAGGTGCGAACATCCTAGTCGGTATTTTATCGGCGATTGTTGATAACATCCCAGTCATGTTTGCAGTATTGACTATGAACCCTGACATGGATACGACCCAATGGTTATTGGTCACGTTAACCGCAGGTGTTGGCGGTAGTTTGTTATCCATCGGTTCTGCCGCAGGTGTTGCTTTAATGGGACAAGCGCGTGGGTATTATACGTTCTTTGCTCATTTAAAATGGTCATGGGCAATCGGTTTAGGTTATGCGGCTAGTATTGCTGTGCATTTAATGATTAACTAATAATTAAGGCGCTATTGAACTCGATTTAGAGCGCTATGTCATAGAAAATATTAACCCCAAAGGTGCGTGATTATCTTTGGGGTTTTTTTATGTGCAAATAATTACCCACATATTCTCTATCCTTGGTAAAATACGCCCCGACTTTTATATTTAGCAATAGGTTCTCATTCCCATGCCGGCATTAGCGATTTCTGGATTAACCAAAACTTATCAAGGTGGCGTACAAGCACTAAAAGGTATTGAACTTGAAGTACAACAAGGTGATTTTTTTGCCTTGTTAGGGCCTAATGGGGCAGGCAAGTCAACGACCATTGGTATTATCAGCTCTCTGGTAAACAAAACCCAAGGTAGCGTGTCGGTATTTGGTTATGATCTGGATACGCATCTAACTCAGGCTAAGGCTTGTATTGGTTTGGTGCCGCAAGAATTTAACTTTAATCAGTTTGAAACGGTACTGCAAATTGTCGTCAATCAGGCTGGTTACTATGGTGTACCACGCAATATTGCCAAACAGCGAGCACAGAAATACCTGAGTCAATTAGACTTATGGGAAAAGCGTAACGCTCCAGCTCGCACTTTGTCGGGTGGTATGAAACGCCGTCTCATGATTGCTCGCGCACTAATGCATGAACCTAAGTTATTGATATTAGATGAGCCAACTGCTGGCGTAGATATCGAAATCCGTCGCAGTATGTGGGCGTTTTTACAAGAAATCAACGCAGCAGGGGTGACGATCATCTTAACCACCCACTATTTGGAAGAAGCGGAAATGCTGTGTCGCAATATTGCTATTATTGATAAAGGTATCATTGTTGAAAATACTTCTATCAAAACATTATTATCCAAACTAAATATCGAAACATTTGTATTAGATGTGCAAACAGACAAAACAGTCATTGTCCTGACGGATGTCAAATATACGTTCAAAGATAACGAGATCGAAGTGGAAGTGGCGAAGGAGGATGGCCTTAATCATGTATTCACTCAATTGACGGAACAAGGTGTTCAGGTGATGTCGATGCGTAACAAGGCAAACCGTCTTGAAGAGTTATTTGTTAAGTTAGTTGAAGCGGGGCGTGTGTCAGCTAAACAGGGAGCAGCGTCATGAGTAATCCAGTCTTCACCGGCTTAAAAACGATTTGGATTAAAGAATGCACACGTTTTTTGCGAATTTGGATCCAGACATTAGTGCCACCTGCGATTACGATGTCATTATACTTCGTGATTTTTGGTAATTTAATTGGTAAGCGCATTGGTGATATGGGGGGCTTTACCTATATGGAATTTATCGTCCCAGGCTTGATTATGATGTCTATCATCACCAATGCCTATGCCAACGTGTCATCGTCATTTTTCAGTGCCAAATTTCAACGCAATATTGAAGAGTTGATTGTATCTCCTGTGCCCACATGGGTCATTATTGCCGGTTTTGTCGGGGGCGGTGTCGCACGCGCGTTAATTATCGGTGTCATTGTCACCACGGTATCGATGTTTTTTGTAGATGTCCAAGTGCATAATATGTTGATTTTGATTCTTACCTTATTATTAACGGCGACGTTGTTTGCTACTGCGGGTTTGATTAATGGCATATTTGCTAAAACGTTTGACGATATCTCAGTTATTCCTACGTTTGTCTTAACTCCATTGACCTATTTAGGTGGTGTGTTTTATTCGTTAACCTTGTTACCTGAATTTTGGCAATGGGTAAGTAAAGCAAACCCTATTGTGTATATGGTAAATGGTTTTCGCTATGGTTTTTTAGGTGTTAGTGATATTCATTATGGATACTCAATTGTCTTATTGATTGGGTTTAACGTTGTGTTATTTGGCGTTGCGTATTACCTGTTAAACAAAGGCCATGGGATCCGCAGTTAATGAGTAGTGGCAATTCACGTACAGTAGAAACAAACCAAGATGGGATTAATGATGCCCTTGATGGTTTAGTTAATAAGTACTTACATACTAAAAGCCTTAAGCCGATACAGAAACATACACAAGATGCATTCGATAAAATGAATGAGTGGTTAGGTGCTTTTGATGGGGATATCATCTTTGATTCGTGCTGCGGGGTAGGATTAAGCACTCAGCAGCTAGCTCGGCGATTTTCTGATGCCCGGATTATCGGGATAGATAAATCTGATATGCGTGTTGGTAAGCACTTACATTACTCGCAAGATGTTGATAATAAAGCGGATAATTATTTGATTTTGCGGGCGGATGTCATTGATTTTTGGCGTTTAGCGGTGCAGGCTGGCATGCAATTAAGTCGACATTTTTTACTCTATCCTAATCCTTACCCGAAAAAGACCCAAGTTCAAAAGCGCTGGCATGGTTCTGCATCATTTTTGGACTTACATCAACTAGGTGGACAACTTGAAGTACGAAGTAATTGGTTGTTATACCTGCAAGAATGTCAGTTTGTACTTACGAAACTTAAGCGTGAATCAGAGATTTCAGTAGTGAATGATCCTCAGCCCCTCACGATGTTTGAAAAAAAATATCAAGCCAGCGGCCAAGACTGTTATCGCCTAGTGACTAGATAAAGCCGCTAAGGTCTGTTTAGGCTTTCCTAACAAATACCCTTGCGCGTAACGGATCCCTAATTCACGCAATAACGGCAACGTGGTATCATGTTCAACATATTCTGCAACGATCATTTGGTTATTGGCATGAGCTCGGGTGATGAGTGATTGAAAACAAGATAATGTGGCAGCATCCATGTTGGCTGTGGCAATGACCTGTTCAGATAGTTTGAAGCCAGCAAAATCTAACGCAAATATATCCTGAGCAGCGCCGGACACATCGCTGATGTTATCGACAAAAATACCCACATTTAATTCCCGACATTGAGCAATGAATTGCGGTAAATCATCAAGTACGCTAAGCGCATCTAAGTGAAAAAAATATGTATTTGAATTAATATGGCTTACTCTTAAAACATAGCAGAGTTAGTAAAACTTGCCAGATAACCAGACAATTGGTCGTAATTAGGGCAAAAATGATAGACGAACCAATTCTAGACCTATATAGTTCGCTGTCTAAAATATATGGATAAAGTCGCATAAGCATGTCTGCATGGACGGGCAATTAGATAATCTTGAGGTATGCAGGTGAGTAACGCTGAAGCGAGTTTAGAGCATCTTTTCCGGGTATTTACGATGCCGGAACACCATGACTCAACTCTTAGTCGAATCGAACAACATTTATCAGATAATTTGTCTGACTTTTTGTCACGCCATGTGGTTGCCAAACAAACCTCTTTAGAAGAGATTGAACAGGATTTTAACGATCCACACATACCCTTACAGCCTGAATTTGTTTCTACTCATGCTGAGCACTTACTTACTAAGCTTGTTGCGAATTCTGTCAATACTTACGCACCAACCTTTATTGGTCATATGACATCTGCTTTACCGTATTTTCATCTATCCTTGGCAAAGTTATTGGTGGGGTTAAACCAAAACCTGGTTAAGATTGAAACATCCAAAGCATTTACCCCTTTAGAGCGACAAGTCTTGGGGATGATGCATAACTTGGTCTTTCAACAAGATGATGCTTTTTATTCCCAGCATCTGCATTCAGCTCAGCATTCTCTGGGTGCATTTTGTTCTGGCGGTACCGTTGCCAATGTCACTGCATTATGGGTGGCACGCAATGTTAAATTAGCAGCCAAACCTGGTTTCAAAGGGGTTTCACATGCAGGTCTTGCTGGGGCTTATCAAGCCTACGGTATTAATAATTTAGGTTTGATTAGCTCAAAACGAGGGCATTATTCATTAGGCAAAGCCGTTGATCTGTTGGGTATTGGGCGCAATAACATACTCCATGCGTCATTAGACTCCCATACCCTTAATCCTGCAGAAGTGTTGACGTTAGGTAAAGCCTATCAAGAGCAAGGCAATGACTTATTAGCGATTGTCGGTGTAGCAGGAACGACTGAAACCGGACATGTTGATCCACTTGAGGAACTTGCTGATGTGGCACAAGAATTAGGATGTTGGTTCCATGTTGATGCTGCATGGGGTGGGGCGACATTATTTTCAGAGACGCACCGAGGTTTACTTAAAGGCATTGAACGAGCGGATTCAGTGACTCTTGACGCTCATAAACAAATGTACGTGCCGATGGGAGCTGGCATGACCTTATTCAAAGATCCAGCCATATCAAGTGCAGTTCGACATCATGCTCAGTATATTCTGCGCAAAGGCTCAAAAGATTTAGGTTCGACTACGCTTGAAGGCTCGCGTAATGGAATGGCGATGATGGTCTATTCATCATTGCATGTTTTGGGTAAATCTGGTTATGAATTACTAATTGATCAAAGTATTGATAAAGCAAAAGTATTTGCCGACATGATCACCGCGCATCCAGATTTTGAACTCATTACCGCGCCTACGCTTTCATTATTGACCTATCGTTATAACCCTGCAGCTATTCAAGCGCACTCAGGGAGCTCTGAAGCGATTAATGAGCAACTAGACAAGCTAACTAAAGCGATACAAAAACAACAGCGTGAGGCAGGCAAATCATTTGTGTCACGCACCCGATTAAGTATTAATCGTTATGACAATCAATGTTTGACCGTATTTAGGGTTGTGATAGCTAATCCGCTGACTACGGTGGCACACTTAGCGGCAATTTTAGAGGAGCAAGCTGAGATCGCTCAAGCTCATCCTCTTTGTGCTGAGCTACTGCAAGCTCAAGAATGTTTTACAGTGTAATCTGAATATTATCTATAAGGCGTGTTTTACCTAAAAACGCTGCAATTAATACAACCAGTTCTTTGGCTTCAAATGATGCTGGTTGTAACGTAAACGCATCTCGGATCTCAATATAATCAGGTTTAAAACCCGCTACAGCAAGCATGGCGTTTTCTTGCTCAATCATTTGCGTAAAATCCCGTCTGCCCAGCTCAATTTCGGCTTTAATCCTAGAGATAGCGATATATACCAGAGGAGCTAGTGCTCGCTCCTGCTTAGTTAAATAACCATTGCGGGAACTCATTGCTAAACCATCATCATGGCGCATCGTCGGGATCCCATGGATCGATAAATTCATCGATAAATCCGTCACCATTGCTTTAATAACTTGGAGCTGCTGGTAATCTTTTTCACCAAAAAAAGCGCTATTTGGCTGCACCATATTAAATAGCTTACTGACTATGGTCGCGACCCCTCGAAAATGCCCAGGTCGGCTAGCCCCACAAATCATATAAGAGATCCCTGGTACTTCAACAAATGTTTGTTGCTCTAAACCACGTGGGTAAATTGCTTTAACTGTAGGAGTAAAAAGTACATCCACACCCATCTCTGCAAGCTGAGCACTGTCTTTCTCTAAGGTGCGAGGGTAATTGTCGAGATCTTCATCAGCCCCAAATTGTAGTGGGTTAACAAAAATCGATACCACCACGATATCTGCATGCTTCTTTGCTTCTGCCACTAGCGATAAATGTCCTGCGTGGAGGTTACCCATTGTCGGGACAAAACCAATCCGCTTGCCAGCCAATTGCCATCCACGACGAACATCGCGCAATGCTTCTATAGTACTAATGGTGTGCATCTGAAATATTCCTTAGCGAAAATGCTATTGTGAAAATGAATGTTCAGGACCAGGAAACGTCCCTACTGAAACTTCATCAATATACGCTTGTACAGCAGTGTGTAGATCACCCGTTTGAGCTAAGTAATTTTTTGAGAATTTTGGCATATAGTTAGCACTTACACCGAGCATATCGTGCATAACAAGTATTTGTCCATCCGTATCTGGACCTGCACCGATGCCAATAACAGGGATTGTAAGTAACTCAGAAACGCGTTTGGCCAACGCTTGAGGAATACACTCTAGCACTAATAATTGAGCCCCTGCACCTTGTAAGCGTTGTGCATCGCTACATAATTTATCTGCTTGGGCTTGTTGTCTACCTTGAACTTTAAATCCACCAAACACATGAACAGACTGTGGAGTTAACCCTAAATGAGCACATACTGGCACGCCACGTTCGGTTAATTTAGTAATCGTGCTACACAGCCATTCGCCGCCTTCAACTTTAACCATACTTGCACCAGCTGCCATTAAGATTGCAGCGTTATGCATCGCATCACTTTCGGAGCCATAGGACATGAATGGCATATCAGCAATGACAAATGCTCTATCAACACCGGCAGCAACCGCTTTAGTGTGGTATGCAATTTCAGCAGTAGTGACAGCTAATGTGTCTTTTTCACCTTTGAGAACCATGCCTAATGAATCACCGATTAAAATAACATCGATTCCTTTACTATCAAACAGCTTGGCAAAGCTCGCATCATAAGCCGTAAGCGCAGTAATTTTTTCTCCGGCTTGTTTTTTGGCTAATAAACCGGATGTGGTCATCTTTTTCATTACTCAAATTCCCAAAGTTAATTTAGCGCAATGCGACGCAATTGACTGACGTCACATTCGCTGACCCATTTTGCAATGGGGTGATTATCTGGCATTAATAAATCTGGTTGTATTTCGAACAACGGTACCAGCACAAACTCGCGGTGGCGCATGCCATAATGTGGCAGTGTTAATTCTTGGTTATTATATGTCTGACGACCGAGCATCAGTAAATCTAAATCTAACATCCGTGGTCCCCAATGTTCACCATCGCGTACTCGTCCATGCTCATGTTCAATGCTTTGTAATTGATGTAACAGATATAGCCCATCAAGAGAGGTGCTAATTTTGCATACCGCATTAGTGTAATTAGGTTGTTCGCTGGGTCCCATTGGCACCGAATCATAAAATGAAGAACAGGCCAGCAATTCCAGATTGGGTATTAATGCAATGTGGGATAGAGCACTGGAAATACTGGCGACAGGATCTCCTAGGTTTGCACCTAGCCCGATAAAACCGATATTGGGTTGATTTTCAGTCGCCATCAGACATTAAATTTGGTTGGGTTTTCGTTTGGATTTAGATGGTTTACGCCTACGCGACACTTTACCATTTGGGTGGCCAAGTAAATTATCTATCATTGTTTTGCGCTGGTCACTGTTTGCTTCTTGAAACTCAGTCCACCAATCTGCTAATTCATATAGCTGGCCACCTTCAATTTCACCACGTAACAATAAAAAGTCATACGCAGCACGGAAACGAGGGTGAGCTAACATTTGATGAGCCCGACGACCATGACGACGACCTAAACGATGTTGAAAGGCCCATATCTCACGCATTGTAACGCTAAAGCGTTTGGGGATCATGATCCGTTGTAATTGACGTTGCAAAACATCTGACATCGCCATATTAAAAGCATCAGCAGGAGATAAATCGGTTTCACATGCTAATTTTTGGCTTTGTTCTTCAATGGGATACCACAGCATTGCGGCATACAAAAATGCTGGCGTAACACGTTGTCCCGTGTTGATACGATTATCGGTATTCGTGATCACTTGATCGATAAATTTACGTTCACGAGTATCGGTGTTTAACAAAGACCCTGTTTGCGGGAAAAGTTTATCGAACAAACCGTATTTCAACAGCAGATGATAAGTTGCAAGACCTTGGCCATTAAAGAATAATTTTAATACTTCTTCAAATAAGCGCGCTGGTGGAATATTTTCAAGTAAATACGCAAACTTTTTGATGGCATGCTCACTAGCAGAGTCGATTTGCATATCGAGTTTAGCGGCAAAGCGCACGGCTCTAAGCATGCGCACAGGGTCTTCACGGTAACGTGTTTCAGGATCGCCTATCAACGAGATGGTTTTGCGTTTAATCGAATCTAATCCACCCGCGAAATCTCTAATCGAACCATCATTGACATTGTAATACATGGCATTGATTGTAAAGTCACGGCGCGCAGCGTCTTGTTGCAGTGAACCAAAGACGTTATCGCGAACTAGCTGTCCTTCACCATCTTTTTTGGATTTATCAGTCGCTTTGGTCTGCTCAACATGCGGGCCTCGAAAGGTAGCTACTTCGATAACTTCTCGACCAAAAATAACATGCGCTAAACGAAAACGTCTGCCGATAATTCGGCAGTTTTTGAATTGTGCTTTGATTTGTTCTGGTGTCGCATCGGTAGCAATATCAAAGTCTTTTGGATGTTTATTGAGAAGCAAGTCACGCACACACCCACCGACTAGATAGGCTTCATACCCTGCAGAAGTTAAGCGGCGTAGTACTTTTATTGCGTTTACACCGATATCCTCGACTTGCACATGGTGCTCTTGTTGAGTAATGATTTGCATCGGTGGCAGTTTTAGTTCGTTTGTCTCATTAGTAGACATCGCATTTTTTATTTTAGTTATTGCGCGTTTAAAGATAAGTCACGCTCCTGTATTGTAATATGATAATAATAAGCTGAAATAGCTTACGTAACAATGATTTCATGCTTTGGAAAGTGAATTCCTTTGCGCCAAGCCATTGTTGCGGCTTTTAAAATAGTTGTGATTGCTGATTTTTGTACAGTATCGCTTAATTGTATATTTAATAAATTTAGACAAAACAATATGTTATCTTTAGCTAAGGTGTCATTGATCGCAGGTGCATGATTTTGTTTACTTAACTTATGACCCGGTGCCTTTACCAATAAGGGTGTATGCCCATAACGAGGTAATGACGCTGAAAAATGCGACCAAATATTCAATTGCGCTAAGGTAGTGGGTAATAAATCGCAACCACGCACGATATCAGTCACTCCTTGCGCAATATCATCTAAGACTACTGCTAAGTTATAAGCGACGAGTCCATCTTTACGTTGAATGATAATGTCTTCTTTATCGATACTATTGTCAGTTGCTGATATTTGACCTTGAAAGCGATCCGTAAAGGAGGTGATCAGATCTGGGTTTATATAACGAATAGCACTGGGTTGGTTTGTGATGTGTTTATGTTTGCAGGTGCCAAGATAAATACCACCTTGTTGTTTTATTTCAGCGCGAGTGCACCGACATCGGTATGCGTGATTAGAATTGAGTAGTGCATCAATAGTCTGTTGATAAAAGGATAAGCGACTGGATTGAAATAAAATATCGCCGTCATGGTGCAGGCCGTGTGCATGTAGGGACTGTAATATCGCTTGGTCCGCGTGTAATACTTGTCGCGGAGGGTCGATATCTTCCATCCGCACCAACCAAATACCATCATGAGCCTTGGCGTCTAAATAACTCGTTAACGCTGTCAGTAGCGAGCCAATATGTAGTGGACCTGAAGGGGACGGTGCAAACCGACCCACATAATGACTCGCTTCCAAGAGACTTAACCTTGCATTTGTTTTTCTTTGATTTCTGCCATGGTTTTACAATCAATACACATATCAGCAGTAGGACGAGCTTCTAAGCGTTTAACGCCGATTTCAATCCCACAAGAATCACAAAAACCAAAATCATCATCTTCGATACGTTTTAACGTCTTTTCGATTTTTTTGATTAATTTACGTTCACGATCACGAGTCCGTAATTCTAAAGAAAATTCTTCTTCTTGAGCTGCACGGTCAACCGGATCGGGAAAGTTTGATGCTTCATCCTTCATGTGCGTCACAGTACGATCGACTTCTTCACGTAATTGTGTGCGCCATGCTTGTAATATTTTACGAAAATGCGACATTTGCGCATCATTCATATATTCCTCAACAGAATCCGCATCGTATGGCGTTAATCCTGCGAGCGCGAGTAATCCTAATGATTTATTGGTTTTTGTTGTGGGCATAACCCATCTCCTTTAAAAATGGCATCGCTTCGGTCTACTTTAATTTCAACCTTACCATTTGTATGTACTGCACGTTTACTGCACTGAATGCTGTATATAGGATACAGCGTTACAGCAATTTAACTACAAGAATATTTATTGAAAGAGAATATGGGGCTAAATTCAGAAAAATCAAACCTAAATTCACATAATAAAATTTAACTCTTGATTTATAAGGATATTTTCTTGGTTTATTTTACAGTTGTAGGCTAAAAACTCTACACCTAGGGATTTTGCTTCCGCGACTAATTGAGCATAAGTAGAATCAATATGAGTGGCTGGGCTGACTTGGCTAATCCCTGTATGCTGAACTAAATACAGCATCACAGCTCGTTGCGGTAAATTTGATGGTCTATCCAAGACATGCATTAATTCACGACAGTGTTTGTGTGCTCGGGTAGAAATGGTGTCAGGGAAATAACCTAATGAAGACTGTGGCGCCTGTAACGTGACACTTTTTACTTCTAAATACGTTAGTGAGTCGTCGGTATGAGTTAATAAAAAATCTATTTTAGATTGTTCTTTTCCGTATTTTACTTCGCAGTCAATATCGCTAATATTAGGCAAAGAAGTAATAAGACCTTGTTGTAATGCTGCTTTGACGATGTTGTTTGCGCGGTGTGTATTGACACCTATCCACTCTTCTTGCGTATTTTGCACGAGTTCTAATGTGTATTTTAGTTTCCGTTTCGGATCATCATTAGGCTGTACCCACGCAGTAAAACCTGGTTCGGCGCAGCCAGTCATCTTGCCCGTATTAGGACAATGCGCAGTAATGATTTCACCCGTATCAAGCTCGACATCAGCAAAAAAACGTTTGTAACGTGCGATTAATTTACCTTTTAATAGCGGTCTTTTAAACAGTCCAGTAAATAGTGCTGGTGAGGGTATCGTCTGTGCAGGGAAAGGCATGATATACTTACTAAAATGACATTGAATAAAAACATATTAAGAAGCATATCACAATGAGCTATTTTTTAATCCACAAAACCACTCAAACACCGGTTTCACCTTATAATCCTAACAGCCTTATTTCAATGAATGAAAATGGCTTAACAGTTCATTTAACAGGGCAAGATGATGTTCGCGATTGTCAAAAAGCAGCCCGTTTAGCGAGTGGATTAATCCATTCGCAAATTCAATTTGTGGGGTTGTGGGAGCCGATATTACAGCGAAGCTTTGTCTTGGCATTAGGTAATACAAATCTTTCTGTTAAGTGGGCAGTTGTAGATGCAACAGAATCTAGCGAGCAATCTATAGCAAACTCGATGGTGCTAAACCAAGCATTGATGGCGGTCGAATTTGCACGTGAATTAGTGAATCAGTCCCCGCAAGATTTATCACCTGAAGCTCTCGCAGAGCAAGTTGCCCATCATTTAGAGGGTCTTGCACCTGAATATGTCAGCGCCAAACATATTGTGGGCGATGCACTCGTGGAATTTGGTTGGCATGGATTATATGAAGTCGGTCGTGGTAGTGTGCGCCCACCCGTTTTATTAGAGCTCGACTATAATCCGACGGGCAATCCTGATGCACCTGTTGATGTTGCATTAGTCGGTAAAGGCATTACTTTTGATAGTGGTGGCTATTCGATTAAATCAAGCGAAGGTATGTTGGATATGAAATGTGATATGGGTGGTGCAGCGACGGTTAGTGCCGCTTTAAGTCTAGCCATCATGCAAGGTTCGACGAAGCGCATTCGCTTAATATTATGTTGTGCCGAAAATCTGATTTCGGGTCACGCTTATAAATTAGGTGACATTATTACTTATAAAAATGGTCTGACTGTCGAAATTGTTAATACTGATGCTGAAGGTCGGTTAGTACTAGCTGACGGTTTGATGGCTGCGTGTGAAGCTCAACCAGGTTTAATTATTGATGCAGCAACCTTAACCGGTGCAGCAGTAATGGCAGTAGGTACTGAATACAATGCGCTGTTTACGGCGAATAATGCGTTAGCACAGCAATTGATAAGTATTGGCGCTTCTGAGGCAGAGCCATTCTGGCAATTGCCTTTAGCTCCTTGGCATCAAGAAATGTGTCCGTCACCGTTTGCGGATACCGCTAATTCACGCCCACAAAAAGGTGGTGGTGCAGGTGGTGCATCGAATGCAGCCGGATTTTTGTCACGCTTTGTGGATGCGACTATTCCATGGGTGCATATTGACCTAGCAGGCGCTTATCATCGCAACCCGACTAACACTAAACCCGCTGGTGCGACCGGTATGGGTGTCTTGAGTATCGCGCAGTTACTTAAATAATGGATACTTTGTCTGCGGCGATTATGTTGTTTTTGATTATGGATCCTCTCGGTAACCTACCGATTGTAATGTCTGTGCTCAAGCCATTTGAACCTAAACGCCGTTTATTTATATTGGCTCGCGAGTTATTATTTTCGCTTATTATATTACTGATATTTTTATATTCTGGTGATTCAATTTTAGCATTTTTGAATATCAAACAAGAAACGGTCAGTATTGCCGGTGGTATCATTTTGTTTTTGATTGCGTTAAAAATGATTTTCCCTTCACCGGGTGGTGTCATGAATTTACCCGCGGGTGAAGAGCCATTTATTGTTCCTTTAGCGATCCCTATGATTGCCGGTCCATCTTCAATGGCGGCATTGATTTTACTTTCTAATCAAGCGCCAACACGGATCGTTGATTGGACATTAGCCTTGATTGGGGCATGGGGATTGTCAGCAATTATTTTGTTATTTTCGGGGCCATTGCATAAAATTTTGGGTCAAAAAGGGCTCTCTGCAGTGGAACGTTTGATGGGGATGATTTTGATCATGCTATCGATTCAACTATTACTTGATGGTGTAAGTGCTTACTTGCAACCAAATACTTTATAAAAGGCATTATTGTGACAAAACCAACGTTATCGACATTTGCTCAAATTCGTGCACTATCACCCAAACAAAGTTTGGCTTTTAGTGTGACAGTATTATCTCGAATGGTACCTCATGTAGCCCTCTATGATGAGTTAAATCAAGTCCCCACAAGTGAGTTGGCACTTACTGGAGTGGGAGAGGTTGCTGTGGGGCCATTGGCTGATAAAGTCTTGGGGTTAGTATGGGACTATTTAGGCAACCCAAAAAACAAATTTAACTTTGGCGTGCAACTGGAAAAGATCGAGTTGGCTACCCCTGATGTAACTGAGAATACGCCTTTTGGAGTGCTTCCGGCTATGGATGCCTGTATCGGATTATCGGCACTGTTACGCTTATTACAACAAGAACAAGATGATGCCGCAGTAATGATTAGCAAATTAGCACAGGGTGGTGTTGAGGCGATGTTATTGGCGACAGAATTTGCAGTTGAAAATGAGAAAATTGCAGCTATAGATGATGAAGAAAGCAAGGATAATGCTTATTTTACATTATCCAAAAAATTAAAAGCACATCCTTTAATGGAATTTGAAATCGCATTTCAAAGAGAAGTCTTACAATATGTTAATACGCATAAACTCAACGAACAAAGTGTGAAAGAATTACAACAAATGGTTCAAGAAACAGGGATCACCACCCTAGGTATTGAGCTGGAATAAGCCATACATAAACCCATTAGTTTGTTGTTGCTTAATTGGTTTTAAGCTCGTTGGTGAGGGTTGCTTTAGCAATGCTGAGTTAATACTATTTAACGTTATTGCGGTTTCACATTCTAAATAAATCAGTGTGTCTGTAGTGATTAACTGGAGATCTAATAACTGTAATAAACTAGGAATGAGTAATCCTTGTTTAAACGGAGGGTCAAGGAATACTATATTCATGGCCTGCGCTCGCTCACTTAAAGCCTGAGCGACACGAGTAACAGAATGTGCGAATTCACCATCCAACACACTGGCTGTATCTTGAAGCTTCAATGTTGCAACATTCTGGGTTAGTTGGTTTGCCGCTGAAGTATTTTTTTCGATAAAATAAACATGTTGAGCACCTCGTGACAACGCTTCAAAACCTAAACTGCCACTCCCAGCAAAGCCATCAAGACACACACTGCCCTGCACATCCTGCATGAGCCAATTAAATAAAGTCTCTTTGGTGCGGTCAGTAGTGGGTCGAAGCCCTTGTGCATCAAGCACTGGTAATTGACGGCCACGGTGTTGACCTGCAATTATGCGAATTCGTCCTGTAGCGGTTGGTTTTTTTTGATTTTTATGGCGCATCTTGGCTAAATATTACGAGCAGATGGTGGTATGATAACAATTATTTTTTGAGCACGCCCATAAAAGTGCATTCAATGTGTTAGCGTTAACCGTAATTTGTTGTTCACACTTAGCTAACCAGATAACAGGACTCAAGTGTTGTATGTTTAATATATTCAAAAAAAAGAAGCCAAATCAACCACAAAGCACATCGATTGTCGATAATGATGCCAATGATATCGCTGTTGAATCGGAGCTTACAACTGAAGCTAGCACTACTGTTGAGCAAGAGCCTGAATCTGTAATTACAGCTAAAGAATCACCCCAGGAGACGACACTAGAATTAGCGCCTGAGCCTTCTGCAGAGCCACAGCCCAAGCCATCATTTTTTAGTTCTCTTGCAGCTAAACTTGCTCGAACCAAGGCGAGCATTGGCAGTGGGATTGCAGATTTATTTGTGGGTCGCAGTATTGATGATGAGTTGTATGAAGATTTAGAAACGCAGTTATTAGTCGCTGATGTGGGTATGCACACTACACAGAATATCATTGAGCACCTCACTCAAACCACTCAACGTAGTACCTTAAAAGACGGTGATGCCTTACTTGGTGCCTTGAAAGAATATATGGCCCAGTTATTGACGAAAATTGAGGCTCCCTTAATTCCTGAAGTGCCAGATGGTCAAACTGGTCCATTTGTGATTTTAATGGTTGGGGTCAATGGAGTGGGTAAAACTACAACGATCGGCAAAATGGCCAAGCAATTTCAGCAACAAGGCAAAAAAGTAATGTTAGCTGCTGGCGATACATTCCGAGCTGCCGCTGTTGAGCAATTACAGGTTTGGGGAGAACGTAATAACATACCCGTCGTTGCGCAGCATACCGGTGCCGACAGTGCTTCGGTGTTATTTGATGCACTGCAATCTGCAAAAGCTAAAAATGTCGATGTATTAATCGCAGATACGGCAGGGCGATTACAAAATAAAGACCACTTAATGCAAGAACTCGAAAAAGTCGTGCGCGTAATCAAAAAACTGAACCCTGATGCGCCCCATGAAATTATGTTGACGATTGATGCTGGGACAGGTCAAAATGCCATCAGCCAAGCTAAATTGTTCAATGATTCAGTTGGCTTGACCGGTATTACATTAAGCAAGCTAGATGGCACAGCGAAAGGGGGCGTCATTTTCTCCATAGCTGATCAATTTTCAATTCCCGTTCGCTATATTGGTGTGGGAGAGGCGATCGATGATTTACGGATTTTTAAGAGTAAAGAATTCATTGATGCGTTATTTGAGCAAACCAACTAACCATTATGATTAAATTTGACCGCGTCAGTAAAACATATCTAGGTGGACAACAGGCTTTACAGCAAGTTGATTTTCATATTGAGCCCGGAGAAATGGCATTTTTAACGGGACATTCTGGCGCGGGTAAAAGTACTATCCTCAAATTGATTTCGTTAATGGCACGTCCTAGTGTCGGTAATGTATTGATTAATGGTCATAATTTAAATGACATTAAACTGAGCCAAGTACCTTATATTCGTCGTGATATAGGCATGATTTTCCAGTCTCATCAATTATTAATGGATAAAACCGTATTTGATAATGTCGCATTGCCATTGGTAATCGAAGGTTATTCACGTAAACAAATTCAAAAACGCGTCTCTGCTGCACTGGATATGGTTGGCTTATTACATAAAATCCAACAATCACCGCAGGCATTATCTGGTGGTGAGCAACAACGTGTGGGCATCGCTCGAGCAGTAGTAAATCGACCGCCATTATTATTAGCCGATGAACCAACAGGTAATCTCGATCCTAAATTATCCATGGAAATCATGCGGTTATTTGAGGATTTTAATCAAGCTGGAGTGTGTGTATTTGTAGCTACACATGATTTGGGGTTAATTGCTCGGATGAAATATCGAACCCTGACGATTAAGCAAGGGCGAATGATTGATGATGGCTTAAATGATCAAAATGATCCGTTAAGTACTCTCTCAGATCTCCACGATCCGAATTTACCACCCATGACAAAACTACCGCCGAAGTACACCCTATGAGTTTATTATTTAATGGTCGGACAGGTGACAACACGACGCGCAGAGTAGGATTTTTCCAACGTGTCTTCATGGGCGGCATCAATCACTTACGTCAAGCTTTAGCGAGTTTAGGTGAATTATGGCGCTCACCGCTGGCAACATTTATGACTATTGGTGTGTTAGGACTCAGTATTACCTTACCAAGCACGCTGTACTTGATGGTTAAAAACACCGAAAAGGTGACTGCTGGGTGGGAACAAGCTGGAGAAATATCACTTTACTTACAATCGGGCACAACCGAACAACAAGCTAATCAATTACTCCTTGCGGTGTCATCGATGACGAGCAAAATAGATAGCGCGCGTTTAATTGCTCCAGACATTGCGTTAGAAGAGTTTGAAGCTTTATCAGGGCTGGGTGATTCATTGGCCTATTTGGATAAAAATCCGTTGCCTTATGTGTTACTCATTACACCTAAACCTCAATATTTACAGCCTGAATCGGCCAAACGCTTACTGCAAGAACTGGAACAACAGTCGGTAGTGGACTTTGGTAAGTTGGATATAGAATGGCTCGAAAAACTATACGCGATTGTCTCAATTGCCAAAGATATTGTATGGATAGTAGCAATCCTTTTATGTGTTTCTGTAGTATTAATTATAGGTAATACAATTAGACTCAATATTTTAAGTCAACGTGAAGAAATTGCTGTTATGAAATTGGTTGGTGCAACCGATAACTTTATTCGCTTTCCGTTTTTGTACACGGGTTTTTGGTACGGATTTTTAGGCGGCTTGTTGGCTTGGATGTTAGTGGCGTTTTTATTGTGGTGGATCCAATCTGGTGTCGAGAATTTAGCTGGGTTATATCAAGCCGAATTCACCATTAGCGGACTAGACATGCAAGCATTAGGTGTTATCCTGCTAATATCGATTAGTTTGGGTTTGATTGGTTCTTTGATATCAGTGCAAAAGCACATCAAAGAAATTGAGCCTAGTTGAGTGTAACCATTTGAATTTTATTGATTTTTAAAGGTTTCACTAGTTGCAACTAGTAAAACTATACAGCCTGTTGTATGGTTGTGTAAAATAAATGTTAACTGATAAGGTTGGTATACCTAAAATAAACCTCATATTAATTGAAACTATTTACCCATTTAATGGATCTATATCAATTAATTAGAGTCTTAATCTCGCAATTTTTGCGTCACTTTGGTATATTTTATACAGTTGATTAAATAACGGAGTTTTATTTGATGAGTAAATCCATGCAAATGGCATTGACGATTCCTAAAAGCGGTAGTATCGAAAGCTACATTCAATCGGTAAGTAATATACCGATGCTAACTGCTGACCAAGAAAAATCATTAGCAGAGCGTTTATTTAATGAGGGCGATCTAACTGCTGCACGTGAGTTAGTCATGTCTCACTTACGTTTTGTTGTACATATTGCAAAATCTTATTCTGGCTACGGACTAGCTCAAGCTGATTTGGTCCAAGAAGGCAACATCGGTTTGATGAAAGCAGTGAAGCGTTTTGATCCAAATGTTGGTGTGCGTCTAGTGTCGTTTGCGGTTCACTGGATAAAAGCTGAAATCCATGAATTTGTACTAAAAAACTGGCGCATTGTTAAAGTTGCGACTACAAAAGCCCAACGAAAATTATTCTTTAATTTACGTAAATCCAAAAAACGTCTAGGTTGGTTCACTCATAAAGAAGTGCAAAAGGTCGCTGAAGAGCTCGGAGTGAGTGAAAAAGAAGTCTTGCAGATGGAAGCCCGTATGGGCAGTCAAGATACTGCATTTGACTTATCCAGCGATGACGGTGATGACAATAGTAATTTTGCACCAGCGCAATACTTAGAAGATAAATCTGAAGACGTAGAATCAGCAGTCATAAATGCCGATTATGATTCGAATGCTTCTGCACGTTTATATTCAGCAATCAAAACATTGGATGAACGTAGTCAGCATATTATTGAGACACGTTGGTTAAGTGATAATAAAATGACATTACAAGATTTAGCGTCGAAATATCAAGTGTCTGCTGAGCGAGTTCGTCAAATTGAAAAAAATGCCATGAAGAAAATTCAATCGGCGATGGCATAGTTATTTACTAGTTAGATTAAATAGCATTATTACTAAAACCCTGAGCTTCTCAGGGTTTTTTCGTATCTGCCTGCGGCATATCNNTATCCGCCCGAGCCTTATCCGCCCGAACCTACCCCCGTGGCAACACCCAGTAAACGCCAGTAAATTCCGCTACAGCGGTATCGCCATCTAAGATATGGACTTTGAGGGTAACCTGCATTTTCTTACCTTCTTGTAATTCAGCATAATCACATTGAAAATGTTCGAAATGGACTTGCGCTCTTGGCTGCATGCTAATGGGTTTATGATAATGAATATTGCCATCACCGAGCACAATTTCACCGTCTAATTTTTTACGTTTGAGTTGTAAAAAGATCATGCCCCAACCGGTGAGTGTCGCCAGCGAAAAAATACTGCCAGCAAACATCGTGCCGTGCAAATTGATATTTTTGTTTAAAGAAGCCCGCACTTCTAAGGTCGAACCGGAGTACTGATGAAGTTTAATGCCCATTTGTTCAGAAATAGGAATCGTTTTTTCCCATGTGCTTTGCAGTTCGTGACACCAATCTGCATTAATTAGATATTGTTGTGCGGTGAGTTTTTTGACCATTTGAATACGGTTTAGCTTACTCAGTGCTTCAGACGTTGATTGCTTAGTGTAACCACATTGTTCAAAAAAAGGACGTGATGTTGCGAGGCTATTGGTAACGGCTCTAACCGCGCCTTGTTCAATGGCATAACTTTCTAATGTAGCAACGATTAAGCGACCATAACCTTTACCATGAGCATTAAAATCAACGGCAATATGGCGTATTTGCACTTCCTCTGCACTGTTAAAATGCACCCGACCGACAGCCATAATTTCATTTTTATAATTGAGTAACATTCGGTGTTCAGCTACTGATTCGTATTCATCTTTTTCTGAACCTATTGGAAAATTAAAAGGTGCTTTGAGGATCTGCCAACGAAACGCAAAATATTGCTCAAGTTGTTGCTCTGTAGTGGGGGTAATAATTTTATACAATGCTTGGTAATCCTATGTATGTAAACTAAACGTCACGGGTCCATCGTTGACCAGTGCTACTTGCATGTCAGCGCCAAATTGACCCGTTGCGACGTGCATTTCTGGAAGGCAAATACGTGATCTTAGCTCATTTATAAACGCATCATACATTGCTTTACCATGTTCCGGTGAAGCGCCTCGGGAAAATCCAGGACGGTTACCTTTTGTAGTATCAGCGACAAGTGTAAATTGTGACACAACCAGAATATCGCCTTTGATTTGTTCGATATTCCAATTCATTTTGCCATCGTGATCGGTAAACATCCGAAACTTGATTAATTTATTGACCATTTTTCGCACATTAAGTTCACTATCATGCGCTTCAACGCCAAGTAATAACAATGCACCATAGCCAATTTCACCAATAATGTGTTGTTCGACAGACACACTTGCCTGCGTGACTCGTTGCACTAATCCAATCATTAATCGTTTACTTTTAGTAGGTGTGGCACTTAATTGTTGAAAAGTTTCGCCATCGTGTCAGTTGCCATTTTTAAAGAAAAGGCAATGGATGGTTCTGAGGTACTATGCCCTGCATCAGGTACAATAGTCAACTGACTGTTAGGCCATAATAGTTGTAGGGTGTAGGATGATTCAATTTTGCAAATCATGTCATAGCGACCATGAACGATATATCCAGGAATATGGGCGATTTTATACACATTCTCAAGGATAAAATTTTCTTCGATAAAGCAATGATGCTTCAAATAATGGCATTCTAACATAGCTAAAGAAGCGATTTGATGTAAGTTATAATTATATAGTGGGTCGCCATAGGGATGTTGAATACGCGATATCCGATCTTCCCAGCCGTACCATGAACGCAATGCATTGGCTTTGTAAAACTTGTTTTTTTGATTAAAGAGTTCAAAAAACGCATCACAAATATCACTTGCTTCAGTCAACGGCGGGATATCTTGGACAAACGTTTCATAATGCTCTGGATACATTTGCGCTGCGCCACCGTGGGGGCAGATATACCATTCGATATCTTGTTGACGTCCTAAAAATACACCTCTAAGGATCAGTCCCTTGACAGTTTGTGGTTCATTAATTGCTGCAAGGAGACCTAGTGTCGCGCCCCAACTGCCACCAAAGATAATCCATTTAGGGATCTGTAAATGCTCTCGTAGTATCGTAATATCAGCTAATAAATGTGCTGTGGTATTATGTGCTAATGATGCAAAGGGCGTAGAGCGCCCACAACCGCGTTGTTCGTAAGCAATGATGTGATAGATAGAAGTATCAAACATTCGCGTATAATCGTCGCTCAAGCCCGCTCCGGGCCCGCCATGAATAAATAAAACAGGGATCCCATTAGGATTTCCGGATTGCTCATAGTACAGCCAATGGCCATCGGACACAGGTAGCATGCCATGTTTAAAAGGGATAGATGAGGTGTACAGCTTTGGCATATAAGTTGTGCTTCTGTAATTTTTGAGCTAGTTTATTGAGTATATGATTTCTGTTTCACTATTTACTTATAACAAGGTAGAAATAAATATGCCACAACAAGGATCAGGCGGTAATGTTATCGCAGCCATTTGTAATATCTTTATCCCTGGATTAGGACAGCTCGTTCAGGGACGCATTTTGGGTGCGTTAATGTTCTTTATTATAGCTACAGTCTGTTATGGGCTTGCTGCAACGGTCATATTTATATTCTTGTGGCCGGTAGGCGCAATTTTTCACTTATGGTCTATTATTGATGCTGCACGCTTTAGATCGCCCGGATAATTCTAATTTTAAACTTATCCCTCTAATCGAGTCTATTGTTTAGATTATATACAAATAAAACGACAAAAGGAGTTGTCTGTGTCTTTGTTCAAAAAATTTATTATTATTGCTTCATTGTTGAGCTTAACGGCTTGTCAAAGCGCTTATTATACTGCCTGGGAAAAATTAGGTGTAGAAAAACGCGATATTCTTGTCGATCGCGTTGAAGATGCTCGCGATTCCCAAACTGATGCACAGAAACAATTTGCATCGCCGTTAGCAGAATTTACGAGCCTGATTAACTTTGATGGTGGCGATTTAGAGTCTGTTTATGATGGACTTAATAGTCAGTATCTAGAGTCAGAAGCTGCTGCCAAAGCAGTATCAAAGCGTATAGATAAAGTTGAAAGTGTTGCTGAAGCTTTATTTTCCGAATGGGAAGAAGAATTAAACTTGTACACTAATGCTAAGCTCAAACGAGATAGTCAGGGTAAATTACGCGAAACTCAGACCCAATATAAATCGATGTTGCGGGCTATGCGCAAAGTCGAAAGTAGCATGCCACCTGTGCTCAGCGCGTTACAAAATAACGTTCTATATCTCAAGCATAATCTTAATGCGAGTGCTATTGGTGCATTACAAGGTGAATTTTCAGTGATTAAGTCTGATGTGAACAACCTAATTAAAGAAATGAACGCCGCTATTGAGCAATCAGACTCTTTTATTGCAGCAATGAAAGGGTAACCGCAAGGTTACTCTTCTGCCATTGCCTGAGGCTTCTCATCAGGCGCTAGGACTTCTTGTATTGAGCAAGTAAATTCTGCGCCAACTAACACAACTATCCAAGATAAATATATCCAAACAAACAAGATGGGAATGACGGCTAAGGCCCCATAAATCATTTCGTAGGACGGGAAATTTCCTACATAATAGGCAAAGGCTTTTTTGGATAGCCCAAATAAGAACGTCGCTAGAATAGCGCCACTTAACGCATGCGTAAATTTTACACGAGCATTAGGGACAAGCATATATAAGATCAAGAATCCAATCGTTGAGGTAATACTGGGAACAGTTTTCAGTAACAATGTGTCCAAGCCAAGAGTATATCCTTCAGCATAGCTAGCAATCCCCAGTAAGTAAGAACTAACTAATACACTAGAGCCCATCATAATAGGACCTAAGGTAATTACCATCCAATAGACAGCGAAGGTAAACATCTTCGGTCGTTTTTTTTCAGTACGCCAAATCGTGTTAAGTGTTTTATCTATATTCATGATCAACAACAGTGCGACCACTACTAAGGATGCTATTCCTATTGCGCCCATACCTGATGCATTGGCAACAAATTCATTGATATATTTTTCTAATACATCGCCGGAAGTCGGCACGAAGTTATTAAGGATGAATGCTTGCAGCTCTAGACGTACTTCCGCAAAAGCAGGAAACGCAGATAGCATGGTAAAAAAGACCATGATAAATGGCACTAAAGATAATAACGAAACATATGCAAGATGACCTGCCGAAACGGTTACTTTGTCCGTTGCACAGCGCGCCACAAAATAGCGCGCAATAGCGGGGAATTGAGGAATGAGTTGGTGTCGCATCAACGCCATCCATTGGCGAAAGGTTTCTATCATGCACGCAGTCCTAGCATATGACAAATGGCGTAACTTAACTCGCTACGGTTGAGTGTATAAAAATGAAAATGTTTAACGCCTTCTTTAGCTAGTACTTTTACTTGATCCATTGCGATGTTTGCTGCAAGTAAATTACGCGTAGTTTGGTCGCCATCTTCTAAACCATCATACATTTTATGTAACCAATTAGGAACATGAACATCCGTGAAACCGGCAAATTTCACGAGTGTTTGATAGTTTGTTACAGGTAAAATCCCAGGAACAATATCTAAATCAATACCTGCTGCTGCCGCACGGTCGCGGAAACGAAGGTAATGTGAAGTATCAAAGAAAAATTGAGTAATAGCTTCGTTAGCACCTGCCTCAGCTTTGCGTTTTAGGTTAAGCAGGTCAAATTGGGCATTGGGTGCTTCAGGATGTTTTTCTGGGTAAGCGGCAACCGAAATATCAAAATCAGCGACATCTTTCAATAATGCGACTAAATCACTGGCGTACATATCTGGCTTTTCCATTCCTGGAGGAAGATCGCCACGCAATGCAACGATGCGACGGATGCCATTCGCCCAATATTCTTTGGCTATATCAATGAGTTCTTCGCGGGATGCGTCAACACATGTTAAATGCGGAACCGCTGGCACACCAAGATCATGTTGGATCCGTTTTACGACATTATGAGTCTTGTCACGCTCGCCACTATTTGCGCCATAGGTAACTGACATATAAGCAGGTTTAAGTGGCGCTAAGCGTTCCACTGATTTCCATAGCATGTTTTCCATTTTGTCATTACTAGGAGGAAAAAATTCAAAAGAAACGTTGATATCACGCAATTCGGAAAGCGTTTGGTTGAGAGAATCAACGCCTTGGGCGTAAGAAACCATGGAAATACCTCAAATAAATATGTATACAATAGACGTTTAGACGTCTAAACTACGTAATATTAGTCGTTTGGTCAAGTTATATAGTGCGATCATCTACTAATAACCTATAGCAATAAAGCATAATAATAATAAACGCAGAACGTTTAAGGAGCACCCTATGGCTAAATGGAACGGCAAATATATTCATCCATACGCAGAGCATGGGAAGAAAAGCGAACAAGTCAAAAAAGTAACCGTTTCGATCCCTATCAATGTCCTGAAAGTGTTGACTGATGAACGCACTCGCCGGCAAGTCAACAACTTACGCCATGCGACAAATTCTGAATTATTATGTGAAGCGTTTTTACATGCGTTTACCGGGCAACCATTGCCGGATGATGACGATTTGAAGAAAGGCAATGCGAATCGTATCCCTGAATCTGTGCGCAAACTAATGGAAGAAATGGGGATTGATGCCACACTCGATGAGCTGACCGACGAGTAGCCCTCCCCACACTACTTTCAGTCTTCCATATACCCTTCGGGTAATTCATCAAAGTGTGCCACACCAGAGTCAATCGCTGCTTGAGCCACTGCTTTTGCTATGCGAGCACAAAGCCTTGGATCCATTGGTTTTGGAATGATGTACTCGCGTCCAAACACTAATGAATCAACACCGGCAGCAACTAATACGTCTGCTGGTACTGGCTCTTTGGATACTTCTCGTAATGCTTCAACTGCAGCGACTTTCATCGCATCGTTAATTTCGCTTGCGCGAACATCTAATGCACCACGGAAAATAAACGGAAAGCACAACACATTGTTGACCTGATTTGGATAATCAGATCGACCGGTCGCCATAATTAGATCACTACGCGTCGTCATAGCTAATTCGGGTTTGATTTCTGGATCGGGGTTGGAACAAGCAAACACGATAGGGTTCGGTGCCATTAAAGCTAACGTTTCTGCTGGCAAAACATCGGGACCCGATACACCCAAGAACACATCGGCACCTTCCATAACATCTTCCAGTGTGCGTTTATCGGTATTATTGGCAAATGCCACTTTATGTTCGGGCAAACCTTCACGTCGGGTATGGATGACGCCATTGCGATCTAACATGTAGATTTTTTCTCGTTGAGCACCACATTTAATCAGTAATTCCATACAAGCAATTGCAGCGGCACCCGCACCCATACAGACAATCCGAACGTTTTTGATGTCTTTACCTTGAATTTCTAAGGCGTTGAGCATACCCGCAGCAGTAACGATTGCTGTTCCGTGCTGGTCATCATGAAAAATAGGGATCTTACAACGCTTTTGCAATTCACGTTCGATTTCAAAACACTCAGGTGCTTTGATATCTTCAAGGTTGATGCCACCAAAGGTATCAGCGATATTGGCCACAGTGTTGATAAATTCTTCGGTGGTGCGATGGGTCACTTCAATATCGATGGAATCAAGTCCAGCAAAACGCTTAAACAATAACGCTTTACCTTCCATTACCGGTTTGGAGGCAAGAGGGCCTAAGTTTCCTAAACCCAAAATTGCAGTACCGTTTGTAATAACAGCAACTAGATTACCTTTGGCGGTATATTTATAAGCATTGGCAGGATCATCAGCGATTTCACGTACTGGCTCAGCCACACCTGGGCTGTAGGCAAGGGCTAAATCATTAACAGTCGCTGCGGGAGTCGTTAATTCGATACTGATCTTTCCTGGTTTTGGCAGGGCGTGATAGTCTAACGCTTGTTGACGAAAATCAGACATTTTTCGTGCATTTCCTTGAGATGTAGGGGGTTAAAAGTACCTCTGTCTTTTTGCTTTATTATTGTTTTTATTAGCATTAATTTATAATGTATCACACTAAAAATTAAATACATATCCGATTTCTGAATACCCACAAAAAAAGCGCTGAATGAGCGCTTTTTGAGAAGAATGTATTGGCTGCTAGCAGCGAATCATTTTTATTTTTTGCTAAGTGCAGAGAAACGCTTGTTGAATTTATCAACACGACCACCTGTATCAACATTACGTTGCTTACCTGTATAGAACGGGTGACAAGCAGAACATACGTCTAGGTTTAAATCTTTACCTACAGTAGAACGGATCTTGATTACGTTACCACAAGAACAGGTTGCAGTGATTTCAGCGTACTTAGGATGGATATCTTGTTTCATAGGGGTTACCTTATAAATTTAGGCCGTATCGCTATACAACCCGAAGCTGTACACCATACGCAATAATTAACATGACTCACCGCACACGCAATGAGTCGCAAAATGGACGCGCATAATAATGTAACTTAGCCCTTTGATCAAGTATAATCGCGTTATTGGTCAATAAAAACGATAAAAATAAGCATACATGGTATTTTTGGCAATTGCAGTACCTGTCCCACTGCGTAAAACCTTTCATTACACTCACAGCGAGCCCGTTGCCATTGGGGCACGAGTATTGGTGAGCTTCGCCAATCGTCAGTTGGTCGGGATCGTGGTCGAATGTCAGAGTGACAGCGCAGCACTATCTTCTGTTAAAGCTGCTGCCAGCGAGGAAATTAACTTAGCAAAACTCAAAGCGATTACTACCGTATTAGACTCACAAGGGATCCTCTCCGAGCAATGGCTGGCGTTATTAACATGGACATCAACCTATTATCAGCACCCTGTCGGTGAAGTTTTACAAACAGCTCTACCAAGTGCTTTGCGTAAGTCGGTATCCAGTTCCCCCAAGCCTCAACTGGTTATTCAGCTCAACGACACCTTACAAGCATTAAATATACGTGGCAGTGATTTGACGCAAACCGTCGATTTGATTGCTTTAAAACGGGCGCCTAAACAGTATGCTTTAGCGTGTTATGTTGCTGCACAAACTCAAGTCTTGGACACTCAGGCCGCGGAAAATAACGCAGAACAGACACAACAGGATAAGCAAAACAAAAACGTCACTGGCATCAATAAAGCCCAGTTGCGTCAGCAATTTGGCTCTCCAGCTCTGAATGCTTTACTTAAAAAAGAGATATTGGTTGAAATATCACATGTACCGCCTGCGGGGAGTTGGTTTACACAAACAGGTGCTGCGCATTTTCAAGCGATAGCAGGCTTGTCTGCCAATATAGAGCAATCCATCGCAATTACGGGGATTAATAGCCAGCTTGACCAATTTGGTTGCTTTTTGCTAGAAGGGATAACAGGTAGCGGCAAAACAGAAGTCTATTTGCAAGTTATCAATCAAGTATTACAACGTGGCCAACAAGTTTTAATTTTGGTGCCTGAAATTGGGTTAACGCCACAAACCGTGTCGCGTTTTGAGGCACGTTTTGGTATTGATGTGGGTGTGTTACATTCTGGATTAAGCGACAATGAACGCTTAGCAGTGTGGCAACAAGCTCGATTAAATCAAATTGGTCTGGTGATAGGGACTCGTTCTGCTATTTTCACACCTCTACCTGAGTTGGGTATGATCATCATTGATGAAGAGCATGATGATTCCTTTAAACAGCAAGACGGATTGCGTTACCATGCCCGTGATGTGGCAATTATGCTGGCGCAACGCCACAAAATTCCGATTATCTTAGGAACGGCAACTCCCGTTTTAGAAACATTGCAGCGTGCCTTGACAGGGAAGTTTCAACATTTTGTGTTGGCTAAGCGTGCCGGTGATGCAGCTGTAGCGCCGGTAAATTTAATCGATATATGCCAACAACCGCTGACATATGGACTTGCGCCTCCCACCATAGAGGTAATGCAATCGCATTTGGCACAAGGTAATCAAGTGTTGTTATTTATCAATCGCCGCGGTTTCGCACCTGCGGTCGTGTGTCAACAATGTGGTCACGTTGAAGATTGCCGCGCATGCGACAAACCTATGACCTATCACAAAGCGCAATCACGTTTGGTGTGTCATCAATGTTTAGCCCAAGCCCCAGCTCCGCATCGTTGTACAGCTTGTGGTGCAACAGAGTTGATGACGCAAGGAGTGGGTACTGAGCAGCTAGAACAAGGTTTGGCTGAGTTATTTCCGCAATATTCGACGATCCGTATTGATTCTGACTCAATGCGTGGCAAGCAAACCCTCGCTAATACGATTGAACAGATCAATCAACGTGAGCATCAAATTTTACTCGGTACGCAAATTTTGGCAAAAGGTCACCATTTTGCTCACGTGACTTGTGTTGTCATTATGGATGTCGATGGGGCGTTGTTTAGTGCGGATTTTCGCGCACCTGAAAAACTCTCACAGTTAATTACACAGATTTCAGGTCGTGCGGGGCGGGCGGATAAACCTGGTGAAACCTTTTTGCAGACCACCCAACCAGGGCATCCGTTATTACAAGATTTGGTCAATAATGGTTATGGACATTTCGCTCGATTTGCGTTGCATGAACGCGAACAAGCTCACTTGCCGCCTTATAGTTTTCAGGTTGTGTTTCGTGCTGAAGATGAAAATCCACAACGAGCAATGCAAGTACTCCAATATGCGAAACAATTATTGAGCAACATGTCGAATATTTCGACAGTCGGACCTGTGCCATGTTTAATTGAGAAAAAACAAGCTCGCTATCGTTACATGTTGATTATACAAAGCCCGTATCGTGATTTGCGGCAAAAAGTCCTCGCGACGATTATGGATGAATACAACGATTATGCGAACAAGTTGCGAGTTAGATGGTCTATTGACGTAGATAACATAGATTTTAACTAAGCAACTCACTACAATAGTAGTGTACATTTTTTCATTATCAGGTTTTAACGCCGCATGGCTCAAAAAGATTATATCAAACGTAAACCAACACCTCGTAAAAAAGGCACACCGTCGAATCGTAGTAAAGCGTCGGCTAAATCAGCGACCTCATCCATCTCGCCTAAGATTAAAATAGGATTTGCGGTATTGGTGTTAGCCGGTTTTGCTTATTTTTTATATTCGATCAAAGATGATGCAACAGTGGTTCCGGCAACAGCACCGTCGGTTAAAATCGTAACTCAGCCTGATATTGATGAACTTGACCCTCTTCCGGAGTTACCTAAAGAAGAATGGGCGTTTATTAAATCGTTACCGGGGTATGAAGTAGAAATCGAGGCCGAAGTGGCGACATCAGATAAACGCTATTTGATGCAATGCGGGTCGTTTAAAATTTATGAGCAAGCGGATTCGATGCGAGCAACGATGGCTTTTGTTGGGCTTGAACCCCAGATCCGCGGTTCAAAATCAGGTTGGTATCGGGTGATTTTGGGGCCGTATGACTCAAAACGTGATGCAGAGCGTGACCGTCATGTTTTGCAGCGTGAAAATATCAACTCTTGTCAGATTTGGTTTTGGAATTTATAAGTGCATATTCGTCGATAATCCAACGTAATTCATTACTAATTGCCTTGAATTATCGATTCTTCCCCCCCACATAGTTCTTATTAGGCACAATAGTGTGCGATATATATATAAGGATTACCTGTGACTACTATTGTATCAGTTCGTCGTGGCAACCAAGTCGTTATGGCCGGAGATGGGCAAGTCTCATTAGGCAACACCGTGATGAAGGGCAACGCTAAAAAAGTACGCCGTTTATATCATGATAAAGTCATTGCGGGTTTTGCCGGTGGCACGGCTGATGCCTTTACATTATTTGAGCGTTTTGAAAGTAAACTAGAAAAACATCAAGGTCATCTGACTAAAGCCGCTGTTGAATTAGCCAAAGATTGGCGCACCGATAGAATGCTACGCAAACTCGAAGCATTATTAGCGGTCGCTGATCATACTGCTTCGTTGGTGATCACGGGTAATGGTGACGTGATCCAGCCTGAACACGATTTAATTGCGATTGGCTCTGGTGGCCCTTTTGCCCAGTCAGCGGCGACTGCGTTGTTGGAAAATACTGAGTTATCTGCACAAGAGATAGCGACCAAAGCGTTAACGATTGCCGGTGATATTTGTGTGTTCACCAATCATAGCCATACCGTTGAAACGTTAGATTATTAAGTCCAAAGCATAGATAGTATTGAGGAACAGATTATGTCAGCTATGACACCCAGAGAAATCGTCCATGAGTTGGACACACACATTATTGGGCAACAAGATGCCAAGCGCGCGGTATCCATTGCGTTAAGAAATCGTTGGCGCCGGATGCAATTACCTGAAGCATTACGCCAAGAAGTGACACCGAAAAATATATTAATGATCGGTCCTACTGGTGTCGGTAAGACTGAAATTGCACGTCGTTTGGCAAAGCTAGCGAATGCGCCATTTATAAAAGTCGAAGCGACAAAATTCACCGAAGTTGGCTATGTTGGTAAAGAAGTTGAAACCATTATTCGTGATTTGACAGATATTGCAGTCAAAATGACCAAAGAACAGGCGACGGCTAAGGTCAAATTCAGAGCAGAAGAAGCGGCAGAAGATCGGATTTTAGATGTACTGATCCCACCTCCGAAAGATATCTTTGGTGAAAACCAAGATACCGATAATAAATCCACGCGCCAAGTGTTTCGTAAAAAATTACGCGAAGGTAAGTTAGACGATAAAGAAATTGAAATTGATGTAGCGTTACCACAAGTTGGTGTGGAGATAATGGCGCCTCCAGGTATGGAAGATATGACCAATCAATTACAAGGGATGTTTCAGAATTTATCAGGTAATCAATCGAAAAAGAAAAAACTGACAATCAAAGATGCGTTCAAGTTATTAATTGAAGAAGAAGCGGCAAAGTTAGTCAATCAAGAAGATCTAAAACAAGATGCAATTGAAGCGTTAGAGCAAACCGGAATTGTCTTTATCGATGAGATTGACAAAATTTGTAAGCGCGAAGGCAATTCAAGTGCTGATGTGTCTCGAGAGGGGGTGCAACGTGATTTACTCCCATTAATTGAAGGATCGACAGTATCCACTAAACACGGCATGGTAAAAACGGACCATATATTGTTTATTGCTTCAGGTGCGTTCCAAATGAGTAAGCCATCTGACTTGATCCCAGAATTACAAGGTCGTCTACCAATCCGCGTGGAGTTACAAGCATTAGAAGTCAATGATTTTGTGCGCATTTTAACGGAACCACATGCGTCATTATCAGAGCAATATGTAGCATTGTTAGGGACTGAAGGCGTCTCAGTTACTTTCACTGAATGTGGTATTCAGCGTATCGCAGAAGCAGCTTGGCAAGTTAATGAACGCACCGAAAATATCGGAGCACGCCGTTTGCACACCGTAATGGAACGTCTGATGGAAGAAATTTCCTATGATGCGTCAGAAAAAAGCGGTGAGTCAATTGAAGTGGATGTAAAATATGTTAACCATCATTTAGAAATGCTGGTCGATAATGAAGATCTAAGTCGTTATATCCTTTAGCCTCCCATTAAATCAGCGCTAATTAATTGCTATATGTCTGCTGAGTAATGAAATAAGTTGTGTTATCAACACCTGTTCACATTGGGTTGATAACACAGAATTCATTCTTAATCGTAACGATCAATGAATGCTGATCCTTAGTTTTTCAATCCGCTGCATCTCCGAAATGTACCCTGATATCAACCCAGCTCGATTCTTGATCTTGAGTTTCTTGTAGATATTCGCTGCGTGAAATTTAACCGTTCTTTCACTAATATATAATTTGTCTCCAATGGCTCGGTTCGTCATTCCCTTAGTGATATGATTGGCCACTTGAAACTCTCGAGGCGATAAGCTGTGTAACTCTTTATGCATAATAATTCCTTATATTGGTTATGTTCATTAACTCAAAATGACAAGAATCCAATGTATGAATTTATTAAATGCTCGTGTGCGATGTAAAAGCATTTAATAAATTCCAGACATCCTTTGCTATTCATTTTAAAGCTTAGAATGAAATGAATATTTTGCTATGATTAGTTGTTACACAATTCAGACACGAATGTGGCGGTATATGTTTAACCCTTTGATAAAA
>DBBN01000119.1:40551-46825 GCA_002292215.1 Glaciecola sp. UBA983
TTAAGTTTAGGTTAAGTTTATTACTATAAAATACTCCACAATCAAAAAAATGGTGGTCGTCACACATGCATATTTTACTTATTGAAGATGAACTCGCACTGGCAGATGAAATTTGTCAATCATTGCGTAAAGCGAACTATGCGGTGTCACACTTATCGTCAGGTAAGCAAGCCATTGTTGCAGCCCAAAATGGGGATTTTGATTTAATGATTTTAGATCTTGGATTACCAGATATAGATGGTTTGCAAGTGCTAACTAAAATCCGTAAATTGGGTTTGACCTTACCAATATTAGTTCTGACCGCAAGAGGTCAGCTATCAGATAAAGTGGCAGGATTAGATGCTGGTGCCGATGATTATCTACCAAAACCTTTTGAGCTTGATGAGTTATTGGCGCGATTACGCGTGTTGCAACGTCGTCTAGGCACGGGTACCTCTTCAGATATTCACGTTGCAGATGTTAGATTACGTACCGATTCGATGGCGGTGACAGTGCAAGATATACCTCTGGCATTACCCAAAAAAGAATTTATGATTTTGAGAGCGTTAATGGAACGCGCCGACCGGATTGTGTCCAAATCTCAATTAGAAACTATGTTGTATGAGTGGGGCGATGAAGTGTCGAGTAATGCGATTGAAGTGCATGTACATAACCTACGGAAAAAACTCCCAAAAGATTTTATCAATACTATTCGTGGTGTGGGATACTGTGTTAAAAAGCACATAGCCGTTAGTTAAATGAAACTGTTACATAAATGAAGTCAATCCAGCGTCTTATTACGTTACTCCTTGTATCGAGTATTATTTTGGTGATTACACTCGCTGTGGTCGCAGGCTATAAACAATTACAGAATAATACTCAGGCGCTTTATGATGCTGAACTTCAAGCCCTAGGTCAAAGTGTCTTAGCACTTAATGTTTTTGTACAATCGAGGTTACCTGATATAGATAACCAATATTCTCAAGCGCAGACGGTATTCAACCGAGGTGATCTGGCATTACAAGTCTGGCAAGATCAACAGCTAGTTTTTCGTTCTAGCCAAGCTCCAAATACAATGATTGCGACGCAGTTAGGGTTTAGTGAAACTAATTTTAATTATGATCGCTGGCGAGTATTGACGTTAGTCGATGCCGATAAAAAGGTTATCGTTGCATACTCAATGTCGGATCGGGCGTCTAAAACCGATGCTTTTATCACATCGGCGATCTTACCATTTGTGCTCGCCATACCAATTTTTGGCTTTCTTATCTTTACGTCCGTGAGGATGGGGTTACGACCGTTAAAGCAATTGGCGGTATTGTTGTCATCGCGTGCGCTGACTCAACTTGATCCGATAACACTCGATAGTCAGTTTACTGAATTGGAGCCGGTGGTCAGCACCATCAATCAACTTCTAGGTAAGATCCAAGCGGGTCTTGAGCGCGAGCAAAGTTTTAGTGGCAATGTGGCGCATGAGTTGCGGACCCCCTTAAGCATTTTAGCGATATCATTGCAAAATGCGATGGAAGAAATCGATAGCGCCCACCATCCTCGATTACGTAAAAATTTAGTAGAAGTAAAACGCCTAACTAAAATCGTCAACCAACTCTTATTATTGTCACAAACGCATCCTGATCAACATCAAATTAAATGGCATCCAGTAGCAATAGAGCATTTGATGCAAGATGTCATTAGTGAAGTGTATCCGCAATTATTACAAAAACACCAAAATATTGAATTGCAGTGTGATTTACCCGAGGATTTTTCGATAGATTCGGAGAGCGAATTACTCTCTACGGTATTTATTAATTTGATCCTCAATGCCAATAAATATGCCAATAGCTACTCTAATATTTTGGTGACACTGCGTTTAGTGATGGCAGCTAAACCGACGATAGAAATACGTGTAGAGAATGAAGGCGAAGCGTTAAGTCAGCAATTATTAGCACAAATGAGCCAGCGTTTTTATCGTGATCCCCAACATAAACAAATTCAAGGTGCAGGATTAGGGCTGGCATTGGTCAAACAAATTGTTGATGTGCACTATGGGATGATTGAGTTTAGTAATAGCGCGGTGTTAGGTGGGTTGTGTGTTGCTATGCACTTACCTGTCAAGCGGGCGTAATCGATATGCACCAGCAAATATTAAGCACCAGCAGCGCCCAAGTAAGCATCGTAAAAACACTTGGTTTAAGCGGCTTGCTCCTCGTCTGTATGGCCTTGTTAATGGGCGCGGGGACTGTGATCCAACGTATCACCATAGAACAACATTTATTTTATCCAAGTCGAATTTATGTACCAGAAAATTCACCGATCCAATTAATTATACATAATCTGGATTCGACACCAGAAGAGTTTGATAGTTTTGCATTAAACCGTGAAAAAGTGATTTTCCCTAATCGTCCTACCATCATCTATTTACCTAAATTAGCGTCTGGCGAATATGGTTTTATTGGTGAATATCACCCTGATACCGCGCGTGGTTCGCTCGTCGTATTGCCACAACATGAATATAAGGCACAGCAACAATCCAACAGCCTCCACACACAACCTGATAAAGGGGGGGAAGATGTTAATAAGTAGTGCAATCCTGAGCTTGAAAGTGTGTTTGCCAGTATTCTGGTTTATGAGTTTGATTTATATTTTACGACCGCCTGTAGCAGGTTTTAAGCGCAGTGTGACGTTGATCAGTATTCTCATTTTGGTCTTGTTTGGTTTCAATATCAATACCATCATTAATGTGTTACCGGTTGATACATTGGAATGGTTTTACAGTTTTACAGTATTCGTGTCAGTCGTTATTTCTATTGGTTTTTTTCGTTATCCTCACCGTCCCATGAATCGCTGTACGTTGATGTTGATAGTCGTGGCTACGGTGTTGGTTCACCTTCCACAAAGTACGTCTTTATGGCTCTATGTCCTGACCAAATCACAAGCTCCGAATACTTCTTTGACGGTCTTATTGACAGGGTTAAGTTTGGGGGCGTTAGTCAGTCTAGCATTGGCTATATGTTGGTACTTACTGGCAGTGTATGCACTCTCTAGGCGTTATGTGGTTTGGGCGGTGTTATGGTTATTCATTGCCGGACGAGTCGTGCTAATTGAGCAGTGGTTAGCGCAAATTGGCTGGTTAACCTGGACCGAACCGCTGGTGGATATGAGCCAATGGTTTAATGAATCATCGGTATTGGGTGTGTTAGTGCATGCTTTATTGGGGATCAATGCCACGCTAAGTGTGTTGGAATTAAGTGTATACCTGTTCGTGCTAGTACTTGGCGCAGCATGGGGATGGCGGTTCATCTACGCCAAATCGTATTTGAGAAAAGAGAAATCGTATGTGTCGTGAACAACAATTAACACTGCAACAATCGTTTGCTAGAGCGCTCGGGTGGTTGCTACTTGCGAGCATGATCATAGCAAGCACAACCAGTTATGCTGATATTGTTGTGGATAAAGTCTACAAACCGAATATCCTTCCCTTTGAGCGCGATGTTGAGTGGCGCTTGGTTTCTCGTAAAACGGATACCGGCAATGAGTTATTTCATCGAGTCGGTTATGGGCATGCGTTTACTGAAGGATTCATGGTAGAAGTGTTTTTAAGTGCTGAACGTGATGAGCTAGAAAATGTCAGTTTGGCTGAATATGAAGTGGAAGCACGATGGATGCTCGGTGAGCAAGGTCAATACTGGGCTGATACGGCTTTTATTTTTGAAATAGAAAAGTCCCACAAAATCGATCATTTCAAAACGAGTATTGGCTTGATCAATGAAAAACAATTTGGTCGGACTCATTTAGCGACGAATCTCATTGTTAAATACGTCTTTGGGCAAGCCATTGATTCGGTATTAGAAAGCGAATTTAGAATGCAATATCGTTATCGTCTTAGACCCGCTTTTCAACCTGCGTTAGAGTTGTACACTGACAAGGATTTTTTTGGTATTGGCCCCGGCTTTATGGGCGTTAAAAAGTTTAGTCCGCAGCAGCAACTGAAGTGGGAGCTGGCGTTTATTAAAGGCTTTAATGGTGATAGTAAGGATCACACTTTGCGTGCCGGTTTGCAGTGGAGTTTTTAACGATGCTTAAGGTAGAGTTAAGTTTCGCTGGTTAATCTAAGTTTATCATTGATTAACCATAGTATTTTTTATGCGCCAACTTACACGTAAGTTATCTATCCTTGTCTGCCTGATAGTCCTATCGGCAGGGCAAACGCAGCTTGTGTTTGCCAAGTCTGTCAATTATCCAGCACCGCCTATATCTCTACAACAGCCTAATCAGCTCGCGGCAACTGGGACTCAAGCAACTTCCTTAAATGATCTCAAAGGTAAAGTCGTTTATGTCGATTTTTGGGCATCATGGTGTGTGCCGTGTCGTCGATCATTTCCTTGGATGAACCAAATTCAACAGCAGTATGGCGATGATTTAGTGGTCCTGGCGATCAATTTAGATCAAGAGCCTGAACTCGCACAGCAATTTTTACAAGACAATCCCGCAGCGTTTCATGTTGAATTTAATGCTAACGGTGAGCTTGCTCAAGCTTATCAAGTCGTTGGCATGCCGAGCAGTTATTTAATTGATAAGCGCGGCCAAGTACGCTTCGCCCATACCGGTTTTTTTACCAAACAAATATCCAAATATGAGCATAGTATTACTCAATTAATTGCGGAATAAAGAGGACAATAATGAAAAAAATATTCAAATTAGCATTAGTGGCTATCACGGTATCTCAAGCCGTCGGTTGCGCCAGTTTAGGTGTACAACCGTGGGAGCGTGATTTATTAGCCAAAGAAGAAATGGCACTCAACGCAGAGGGTGTCGACTTAGGGCTAGACGACCATATTTACTTTTCGAAAGAAGCGACCTCTGGTGGTCGTGCATTTGCTGGTGGAGGTTGTGGATGCAACTAACTGTTCATAATTCATCAATAGATTTAGCAGACTCAACGGTCACTAAACCAAAACCGATTGCAGCAACCTTAGCATTAGCAACTTGTGCTTTATTAGGCGCTGTCAGCCCGCTTGCGCAGGCGAAGAGCGATTCTGCGGACGATTGGAAGTTTGATACGGCAATCTTGTATTATGGTGAAACAGATCGAGTAAGCTTAGTTGAAGGTGTGATCAGTGCAACCAAAGACTTTGGTGATGAACATATTTTCAATGGTAAAGTGACATTCGATGGTCTAACAGGAGCATCCGCTACGGGCGCAGTGCCGCAAGACACCGTACAGACCTATTCACGCCCATCGGGTAATGCAGGGTATGCAGTGGCTGCCGGTGAAACACCGTTAGATGATACGTTTAAAGACTCACGCGTGCAGTTGAATGCGCAGTGGACACAACCGCTAGTGACTGATTTACGTGGGTCAACCGGTGTGCATTTTTCGAAAGAATATGACTATTTATCTCTTGGCGTAAATGGCTCATTAGCCCGTGATTTTAATCAAAAAAATACCACATTATCAGTAGGCTTATCCTATCAGTTTGATAGTATTGATCCTGTTGGTGGCACGCCAGAAAGACTGGGTAGCATCTCAGTGTTAAACAGCTTAAGTGATTATGATTTATATGATGCTTATGTTGATGAAGACCGCGATGATAACAGTTCGGGCAATGCTGAATTTGATGCCCATGAAAACCATTATGGCAGTCGTGACGGCGCACAAGACAAAGATACCATTGACGTTTTATTTGGCCTGACGCAAATCATTAATCGCCGCACTATCATGCAACTTAATTATGGTATGTCCGTGTCGGATGGCTATTTGAATGATCCTTACAAACTGGTTTCAGTCGTCAATAACCAAGGTACGGTGCAAGATACTCTGTTTGAATCACGACCTGATTCTCGTACCAAACATAATGTGTACTGGCAGACTAAATACGCAATGGACAGCGGTGTGGTTGACTTATCTTACCGTTTTGCAACCGATGATTGGGATATTCAATCGCACACTTTAGAGTCACGCTTACGCTATAATTTGTCGGATAACAGTTATATTCAACCGCATCTGCGATATTATCAACAAAGTGCTGCTGAGTTTTATCAGCCGTTTTTATTGAGTGATCAACCGCTGCCTACTTATGCGAGTGCCGATTATCGTTTAGGCGATATGGATGCGTATACGGTGGGGTTAAAATACGGACAAAAACTAGATAATGGTGATGCTTGGGCTGTTCGGGTTGAATATTATCAACAAAATCCGAAAAATGCTGGCTTTGCCGAACCAGGTCAACTTGCTGAATTAGATCTATATCCAAGTATTAAAGCACTGATAGTACAGTTTAATTATCAATTTTAA
>DBBN01000094.1 GCA_002292215.1 Glaciecola sp. UBA983
GCATCCATAATACCCTCAGGCACTTCATTGCCATTTTGATCCAAGATGGCAGGATTTGTCATCAGGTGACCGACATTTCGACAAAACAACAAACTACGCCCATGCAATGTAATCGTTTCACCTTGTAAACCGGTATATTCCTTATCTGAACGCAATACACGTTGAGATGTTCGGCCGCCTTTTTCAATAGTTTCAGCTAAATCGCCTTTCATTAAACCAAGCCAGTTTCGGTATACATGTACTTTTTCATTTGCATCAACAGCAACAACCGAATCTTCAAAATCTTGAATAGTCGTCAATGCTGATTCTAATGTCAGATCTTTAATATGCGCAAGATCCGTTTTTCCTATCGCTGAAGTCGCGTCAATTTCGATAGCGACACGCAAACCATTATTGGAAAGTAGGATAGAGGTAGGTGCAGCGGCATCTCCTTGATAACCTAGCAATTGAGTAGTTTCAGCTAAATGCACGTCGCTATTATCATTCAGACGAATCACTAACTGTCCCGCTTTGATACTATAATTTACAGCGTCAACATGTGACCCAGTTTGTAACGAAAAGTTGGCATCTAAAAACTGGCGACCATATGCAATAACTTTTTGTGCGCGAATAGGGTTATGCGACGTCCCTTTTTGGGCACCGTCCTCATCACCAATAACATCCGTACCATAAAGTGCGTCATATAGGCTGCCCCATCGAGCGTTAGCAGCATTTAATGCAAAGCGAGCATTAGCAGCCGGTACGACTAATTGAGGACCTGCTTGTTGGGTAATCTCGCTATCAACATTCGCAGTGGTGATGGTAAAATCTTCGCCTTCAGGTACCAAATACCCTATGCTAGTTAAAAATGTATGGTATTGCTCGATATCAAACTTACCTTGATGAGCAAGGTTCCACTCATCTATACTTTGCTGTAAATTATCTCTTTTAGCTAACAATGCTTTATTTATTGGGGCAAACTTAGCGGTAATGTTGGCAAAAGACAGCCAAAAATCTGTTTCAGATATAGTCAGTCCCGGTAAAACTTCGTCTTTTATGAATCCAGCTAATCCAGTATTAACCTGTAACTGTGCTTTTTTTAGGTATGATGTCATTGTTTTATACTCATTGCTTGTTATTATCTAAAGCTTTAATACCTCTAAATGTAACTAAAATCCGCACACCTGTCAATATTGTCAAATAATTGTTAACATTATTGTTGACAATTTAACGGAATATCCAATATAGTGGGTTTAAAGATTAAAATTACGCCATTTAAATTGGCTTTGACACACTATAATACGGAGAATACGAATGAGTAAACTTGGATTTATTGGATTAGGAATAATGGGCTCCCCCATGGCCGAGCATTTAATAAATGGCGGACATGAAGTATTTTTAAATACCCGTTCAGGTGTGCCTAAACAGTTAATTAATGCTGGTGGTATTGCTTGTGGTACTGCTCAAGAAGTCGCGCAGCAAGCGGATTTTATCTTTTTAATGGTGCCCGATACACCACATGTCGAATCTGTTTTGTTTGGTGATACTGGAATTGCTGCAGGTTTAAGTGCCGGTAAGACAGTAATCGATATGAGTTCAATTTCACCTATTGCCACAAAAGAATTTGGTGCAAAAATTGAAGCACTCGGCTGCCATTACATGGATGCACCAGTTTCAGGTGGCGAAGTGGGTGCAAAAGCAGCGTCATTATCAATTATGATTGGAAGCAGCGAAGCGACATTTAACAACGTAAAACCTTTCTTAGAGTTAATGGGTAAAAATATTAATCGCGTTGGCGAAATTGGCGACGGTCAAACATGTAAAGTTGCAAATCAAATTATCGTAGCACTTAACTTACAAGCGGTGAGTGAGGCATTAGTATTTGCATCAAAAGCAGGTGCAGATCCAGAAAAAGTTCGTCAAGCGTTACTCGGTGGTTTTGCAAGCTCAAAAATCTTAGAAGTGCATGGTGAGAGAATGGTAAAACGAACCTTCGATCCTGGTTTTAGAATAGAGTTACACCAAAAAGATTTAAATTTGGCATTAGAAAGTGCTAAGTCACTTGGCCTTAGTATGCCAAACACAGCTGTCACTCAACAAATGTTTAGTTCTTGCGTTGCCAATGGCGGAAGCGGATGGGACCATTCAGCTATTATTCGCGCGACAGAAATAATGAGCAATCACAAAATTGCATAATCAATAATAAAAAAACGGTAACCCTAATGACACAAGAAATAAATCTAGCGTTTATCAATTCAGCATCACAAGAAGATTTTACTCAGTTACTGGCTGAAATATATGAACACTCAAGCTGGATCCCGAATCAAGCTTGGCTACAACGTCCATTTGATAGTATAGAATCATTGCACCAAACAATGCTCAAAATTGTCGAAGACGCCACGTTAGAGCAACAGCTTGCCCTGTTGCGTGCTCACCCTCAATTAGCGGGAAAAGAAGCAAAAAGTGGTGAGTTAACTGATTCATCTACTGAGGAACAATCTTCAGCCAACCTCAACGCATTAAGTCGTGAAGAGTTAGATGAGATAACCGCATTAAACAAACAATACATGGATGCGCATGGTTTTCCTTTTATAATTGCTGTTAAAAACCATAACAAAGCAGGAATTTTCAACGAATTCAAACGGCGGATAAGTCTGGCGACAAATGATGAATTACACCAAGCAATCTGGCAAGTAGGATTGATTGCTGGCTTTAGATTATCTGCGTTATTTCCAGAATACGACAATACAACTGGAAACTAATGATGGTATTCGATACTAGTCAATGTTTTTTAGCTAGTACTGAAGCTATACAAAATAAACAATAAAAATTCAAAAAATGATTAAAGGATCGACACATGGCTAAATTATCAACACACGTTCTAGATACTGCAAATGGAACACCTGCCGAAGGTATTAATCTTGAGCTATATAGAATAGAAGGATCAAATCAGGTTCTATTAAAATCATTAATAACCAATAATGATGGTCGTACTGATGAACTACTATTATCAGAAGAAACTATGCAAGTAGGTGAATATGTCATTGTATTTTATGTTGCTGATTATTTTGCTACGGCAGAAACTGACTCAACAAAACCATCCTTTTTGAATCGTATTCCGATTCATTTTGGGATCGCTGACGCATCAGGTAACTATCATGTGCCTTTATTAGTTTCTCCTTGGAGTTATTCAACTTATAGAGGTAGTTAATCAATTATGAAAAACACACTAACAGACCAAGCATTAACGTATCATGCCAATCCTCGTCCAGGAAAAATTAGCATTGTTGCGACAAAGCCTTTAGCGAATCAACATGATTTATCTTTGGCTTACTCTCCTGGTGTTGCAGAGCCTTGTATTGCAATAAGTGAAGATCCTTTAACTGCTGCTAAATACACTTCTAGAAACAATCTAGTCGGGGTGATTACAAATGGTACGGCCGTGTTGGGCCTTGGTAATATTGGCGCGTTAGCATCCAAACCCGTAATGGAAGGTAAAGCTGTATTATTTAAGCATTTTGCTGGCGTTGATGCATTTGATATCGAAGTAGATGAACTAGATGTTGACAAATTTTGCGACACCGTTGCTCGACTTGAACCTACATTTGGTGGGATAAATTTAGAAGATAT
>DBBN01000082.1 GCA_002292215.1 Glaciecola sp. UBA983
AGTGATGGCTTTGAGGCGCATTTCCCTGACGATACCCCGTTGTTGTGGCATCAAGGTAATAAACGTTGTGCTGCACTGCTTAAACGTTGTCGTAGAGGCGACTTTGCACCTGAATACGAACTTGATTGTCATGGCATGACTAAAGCATATGCAAAAGAGGAACTCGCGGCATTATTAGTGCAAGCGTATAAGCAAGATATTGCTTGTGTAAGTATAATGCATGGACACGGTAGCGGCGTGTTAAAGCGAGCACTCCCCAACTACATAATGCAGTATCCGCATATTATTGGGTTTTGCCAAGCACCTAAACAATGGGGTGGTCAAGCAGGGATCTTAATCCTTCTCGACGTCCCACAGTTATCTCAGTTTGAATAACTCAATAAGCGTTACTTGTTATCATCCGCACTGTTATGAATAAACATGTAAGCATAATACACGCACATGATAACCATAATTAAAATACCTAAGATAGAACCCCATGCGACGGGATCAGTTAAGAGTAATTGCAACATAAATAACCTGCTTGTTTGTGTTGTGAACTTATATTTAAAGTATAATCACAGACACAAACTAGACACTGATCAAGATCAATATTTGCTACTCAGAAGTTACAAATGGCGGTAAAGCATTGATTCAGATCAATATTAATACGCACTCTTATCTCCTAGCCCAAAAACAGTTGCATAAACCACCCACGGTTGAGATCGTCTTCGCAACGTTTGAGTTGCCCTGCATATTTTAATGAGCGATTTTTGACTTTATTGGCGACGCCGCCGAGCCACGCTTTTTTATGAAAGGTTTTGCGTTTATAGCCACCCCACCCTTCGTGATAATTAAGGTACTGAGCATGCGCATCCCATTTAGAAACACCATTGATACGGTGTGATTGACTAATAAACCAGCCCATGAAATCAATCGCGTCAGAAAAATCATCCCGATCAGCACCACTGTTACCTGTCGCTTTTATGTAATCATCCCACGTCATGGTTTTAGCTTGAGAAAAGCCATACGCACTGGATACTCGACCCCAAGGGATCAATCCAAATAAAATATAATCCTTGGGTGGCAATGCTTGAGCTTTGAAGGAGCTTTCTTGATACATCATGGCCATCGGCACATGAATCGGTACGCCATACTTGTCATTCATATCGACCGCAGCATCATACCAATCATCTTTTTCAAAAAATATGGCACATAGGTCATCGGGGTTTTTGGGTGGAGACACACTGCATCCCCCTAAAAATAAGACGATAATCATCGAACTAAATATAATTGAAAAATGTGTTAATTTATTTTGAACTTTCATAAAACGCCATGCTCTATATCTATGTAGTATGTGTTTCCCTGGAATATTCTCAGCCTGACCTCGTTGTCAGGCTTTTTTTTGCCTATTCCTTGGCGTTTGTATGTACAACATTGTAGTGTTGTCTTAGACAAGCGCTGCAATCAACACTAATACGTCAAATAATCACTTAAAAACGTACTAAAATCAACAGTATCAGCCGACTCAATCTCTTGCTGTCGTTCAATTGAAGCAAGCTTCATTGCATCAAATTCTGCTGCTGTGTAATGCTCAAAAACACGCGATAATAATTGCTGTTTATGTTGTTCAGCTAAACGTTTGCCAAACACCGAATTATCTTCATTATTGTCGAGCATCGTGTTTAACATCATGGCAGATGGGGTAAGATTAGGATCGTTGATTTTTTTATATTCTAGCTCAACTGCTTTCGTGTATTCATTGGTTTGATTCGCTTTATCGAATAACGTCGCTACTTGCGACATTTCAACAAACATCGTCTCAGCCCAGTTAGCTAACGTCACTTGCTTAGCACCATTGGCTAATTCAATACCCGGTTCACGACCTCGTAATACCACCGTCGTCAAGTTCTGGTCTGTTTGACGCATCTCAGCTTGTGACATAGGTGCACTTGGCTTTAATAAACAATACAACAAAAACACATCTAAGAAATACATTTGATTTTTATGCACGCCTATCGGGGAATAAGGGTCTAAATCTAACGCCCGTACTTCAATATACTCAACCCCACGTTGCGATAAGGCATCGGTTGGTTTTTCACCGGATTTGGCTATTTGTTTCGGTCGAATCGGAGAATACAACTCGTTTTCAATTTGCAGTACATTCTTATTTAACTGCTGATAATTACCGTTTTCTCCGGCAGGAATATCCGCATATTGTTGCGAAGGCGTGCGGATAGCTTTACGAACTGAACGAACGTAACTATGGAGACTGTTGTAACATATATCCAATGAGGATTGTGCCGAGTTGGTATAGCCTAAATCAGACATCCTTAACGAGGTTGCATAAGGTAAATAGAGCGTCCCTTTGCCTATTTTACCAAAGTCAAACGCAGGTTTGCGGTCTTGTAGAAATGAACGACAAATGGCCGGTGATGCCCCATATAAATACGGGATAATCCAACACATACGACGGTAATTACGGATAAGTGAAAAGTAACTTTCAGAAATAGCCTCTTGGCTTAGTGGTTTACCGTGCATTTCACACCAAAGATCCCAAAAAGGCTTTGATAAAGAAAAGTTAAAATGCACACCCGATATAGCTTGCATCATACTGCCATAACGGTTCTTTAGACCTACGCGATAAACATGTTTCATTTTACCGATATTAGAGCTACCGTAATGCGCCAGCACAATATCATCTTCATCACCAACAAAACACGGCATCGATAAAGGCCAAATTTGTTCATTATTGATTTGTAAATACACATGCGTGTGAATATCGGCTAATTGCGACAACGTCGTATTAATTGTTGCACAAGGAGGCGTAATAAACTCCAACAGAGATTCAGAAAAATCTGTTGTAATCGATTCATGCGTTAACGCAGAACCCAACGCTGATGGATGAGATAATGGGGATAATTTACCATCTGGTGTGACTCTTAAGCCTTCACGTTCGATTCCGTGTTGGGTGTCACGTAATGTACCCAGGCGCTTGTGTTCATATAAAAACACTACTCGTTGCGTAAATGAAGTCGTATCTGATATCAAAATGAGGTCCGTATATTCTTTATTCGCGTTAAATCCGCTTTGCGAGGATCATAAGCAAAAAATGCAGATTAATATAGTTAATTCGTAAAAGAAATCTGGTATTTGACTATTTTTTCGCTACTATGAATAAACTAATTGTTTATGCTAAAGACATAATGACTTATTTTAATTCAGAGTTCGCGGTATCTCAACTTAATGGTAACAAAGAGTTACTATGCCGTTTGCTTACCAAATTTAATACCGATTACGCAAATGCACCACAAGATATGCAGAAAAAATGTGCCAATAGTCAGTTTGATTCAGCCAGTTTATTAGTGCACACCATCAAAGGTGTCGCGGGCAACCTTGGTATGTTGCATTTATACGAACACGCCAAAATACTCGAAGAAAAATGTAAAAAAGGCAAAGCAAATCCAACTGAAATCGAAGAGTTTGGCGATACACTAACCGCGACAATTCGCGCGACGGAGCACTTTATTAAAACTGAAGGCACTTATCAAGAGGCAGTACCTGATGATGCAAACAACTCACAATCACTACAATCATTAGAAAGTGTACTTACCAAAAATCAATTTATCCCAGCGGAAGAACTCGCGCAATATATGCAAAATTTAACCATGTCAGCAGCGCAAAAAGATGAGCTTCTATTAGCGATTCAACAACTCAACTACGAAGCAGCATTAACTTTGCTGCGCTCGGCCGTTAAGTAAAGAACTGTGATGCAGGTATTATTTGACCATGTAGATTTTATGGTGGTAGCAAAACCTGCCTGCGTCACTATGCATCAATCCTCAACCAGTAGTAACAATACCGCTAAGCTAAGCACCGAGGACCCCACTGTTGTTAACCCATTACCCGCCATTTTACCTTTACTACGCGCTTCTTTAGCGCAACAAACAGCGACAAAAACCCTATCCATTTCCTATGACCCGGCAACGTTACACTTAGTACATCGATTAGATGACCACACCTCAGGCTGTTTAATTATTGCAAAACACGCCATCGCCGCCGAACGTTTTCGGATATTATTTACTAAACATCGTGTGCAAAAATATTATGTCGCACTGAGTGACAACAAGGGTAAGCGTAAGCAAGGCTGGGTCAAAGGTGACATGGTCAATAAACGTCGTGGTCAGTGGGCATTAACCAAAACGATGCACCATCCTGCGATCTCCTATTTTTTTCGCCAAGGTTTAGGCAATGGTTTGTATCTTTTTTGGATCAAACCTTTTAGTGGAAAAACACATCAAATCAGAGTGGCACTCAAAAGTAATAGCAGTACCATCTTAGGTGACACTCATTATGGCGGTACTTCTGCACAACGGATGTATTTGCATGCCTATGCGTTAACCTTTGAATATGGCTCCGAAGCCATCAATGTTACTTGCCCTGTTGTTAATATGGAGCATGCAGCCAATGAGGCGAGTCTGTTTGACGAGTCTGATATTTCTAGTATGATTGTGCCATCAAATCTACTGGAACGACCATGGCCAACAAAGTAACACCAGCAATCCATATTATTGGTCAAGGGGTCATCGGGTCATTACTTGCCAGCACAGCACTACACCTTCAGTTCTCAGTGCAGCAATACATTCGGGATAAACATCGCTTTAAAGATCGCCAACTTGACTCTTCAACGATCACAGTTCAGTCGCTTTCAGGACAAACGACCCATCTTCCTCAGCCAGATTCTTTAAACACTATACAACTCACCAATGAGCAGTTATCTGGCTTAGTGATTGTTCCAGTAAAAGCCTATCAAGTGGCGCAGGTGTTATCTCAGTTGCAAGGAAACCTAGCACCAGGTGCGACATTACTGTTGCTGCATAATGGGATGGGTAGTATTGAAGTGGCATCACAGTTGTTTCCAACCCACGTAATTATTGCCGGCACGACTACTTTGGCGGGCTTTAGAGAAGGTGCTGTGGTCAAGCATACCGCTAAGGGCCACACTCAATTAGGGATCGTGAAAAGTACTTCAGCGCTTGTGCCTAACCCTGAACATATCGCGCTAATCAATCATATTATCCCCGAACCTACATGGCATGATGACATATTAATCCCGTTATTTACTAAGTTAGCCATCAATTGTGTTATCAATCCATTGACCGCTATTCATGACGTAAAAAATGGCGAATTATCGTCTCTAGGGTTACTCGGTATTATCAAACAAATCGTTGACGAAGTCGTTACTGTGGCAGCCTCTCAGGGTGTATTGCTTGATAGCGCCTCTCAATTTAAACAAGTATTAGCAGTTATTTTTGATACCCGAGAAAATTATTCATCCATGCACCAAGATATAAAACACGGCAGAAAATCAGAAATAGAACAAATTAATGGGTATGTGGTAACGCTAGGCGAAGCTAATGGAATCGATGTGACTGGCAATAAATCCTTATTACAACAAATCTTAGCCATAGAAAAAGCCGCTTAAACAGCGGCTTTAAATGTCATCAAATGAGTCTTTGCGTAAAACGCCTCAGATTAAAATTCTGAGGGTTATGGGCATAATTACTCTTGTGCTGAAGGCTCTTGCAGTAACGGTTTCATATGTGGAAACAAGATCACGTCTTTAATTGTTGGGCTGTCCGAGAACAGCATCACTAAACGGTCAATTCCGATCCCTTCACCAGCAGTGGGCGGTAAGCCATACTCAAGCGCAGTAATGTAATCATCATCAAAATGCATCGCTTCATCATCACCGGCGTCTTTTTCTTCTACTTGCTTTCTAAAACGTGCAGCTTGATCTTCTGAATCATTTAACTCTGAGAAACCATTGGCTAGTTCACGACCACCAACGAAGAATTCAAATCGGTCAGTTACAAAATGATTATCATCGTTACGACGTGCCAGTGGAGATACTTCCCAAGGATACTGGGTAATGAACGTCGGTTGATCCAATTGCTCTTCAGCTGTTGCTTCAAAAATCTCACATAGGTATTTACCCGCCCCCCAGATCCCATCAACTTCCGGCTCTTTTATGTGCAATTGCTTGGCCATCGCTTTAAGTTCAGGTAAGTGTGCTTCTGGATCATTAATGGCAGCCACATTCGCTTCAGGCCAATATTTCAAGATCGCATCACCCATAGATAAGCGTTGGAAAGGCTGACCAAAATCATATTCTTTAGTTTCGGTCACTTCTCCATCAGTGTTTCTCACGGTGTTTTTAACAATGGTCGTACCTAACACGGTTTGTGCTAGGTGCTTTAACATCTCTTCCGTCAAATCCATTAAGTCATTGTAATCGGCATAGGCTTGATAAAACTCAATCATTGTAAATTCAGGATTATGACGAGTTGATAAGCCTTCGTTACGGAAGTTACGGTTGATTTCGAATACACGTTCAAAACCGCCCACAACCAAACGCTTAAGATAAAGCTCAGGTGCAATTCGCAAATACATACCAATATCGAGCGCGTTGTGATGCGTCACAAACGGCTTAGCCGTAGCACCACCAGGGATGACTTGTAGCATCGGCGTTTCTACTTCCATAAACTGACGTTCAGTCAAGAAACCACGAATACCACTGATAATTTTGCTACGCATGAAAAAAGTGTCGCGCGTTTCAGGAGAAGTAATCAAGTCAACATAACGTTGGCGATATTTGGTTTCTTGATCAGCTAGACCATGAAATTTTTC
>DBBN01000023.1 GCA_002292215.1 Glaciecola sp. UBA983
AGAACCATCATTAGAACCATCATTTTGCGCTGTCACATTCTGTAAAAAATGTTTTGGTGGCGACGGAAATTGGTCAGAGTCCCCTCCAGTATTATTGGCTAGTGAGGATGAATCATTATTCGCAGGAGATTGTGCCAATGGTGGTTTAGGGTTCGTCACAACTGAAGCGTATACCGTGGGTTTATCAGCAGTAGCAGGATCAGCCGTTGGCTTTGCAACTGACGTAAACATATCAAAGGTCGGGATATCATCCAGTGACGAAGTACTCTCGTTTTCAGTATTAGATGCATCGTTCTGTTTTTCTGAGTCAATCGTACTCACTTTACCAATACCATACTCATCAAAATCATTTAGCTCATCATCATACGGATCGGGTAAATCAATGTTATCTGCAAATCTATTCTTATTAATCGATTCATTTTGCTGTGCTTTTGTTAGTGCATCCGTATCATTTCCTAAGCCTATGTTAGGGGCATCATAATCAATATCATCTTTACTCCAATGCTCTTGTGGAGAGTTATTTTTACGACTCACCCATAAACCATGAATGAGTAGCCCAACGATAGAAATTGAGCCTAGTATAATTAGCGTAAGTTGTAAGTCCATCAAAAATCCTTCATGCCTGAGTTATGGCTACTGCTTCATCGATATCGACGGCTACCATTCTTGATACCCCCGGTTCAGCCATTGTAACACCTGTTAAATGACTCGCCATCTCCATCGCAATTTTATTATGAGAAATGTATATAAACTGTACCGTCTTAGACATTTCACTGACTAATTTACAAAACCGGCCGACATTCGCATCATCTAATGGTGCATCAACCTCATCCAACAAACAAAATGGTGCTGGATTTAAACGAAAAATAGCAAAAACCAATGATAATGCGGTTAACGCTTTTTCTCCACCGGATAATAAGTGTATTGTACTATTTTTCTTACCTGGTGGTCGTGCCATAATTGTCACGCCAGTGTCGAGCATATCATCACCGGTGAGTTCAAGATAGGCTGTTCCGCCACCAAACACTTTTGGAAACAAATTTTTAAGATCAGTGTTAACTTGATCATACGTAGCTTTAAAGCGTGCTTTGGTCTCATTATCAATCTTTTTCATAGCACTTTCTAAGGTATTCAGAGCTAAACATAAATCGGTATTTTGTTGATCTAAATGCGTTTTTCGCTGAAATTGAATCTCGTACTCAGTAATTGCTGCTAAATTTACCGCACCTAATTGCGTTATATCATAGGTAACTTGTTCTAACTCTCGTTGTAATGCAACGGCATCGGCATCATCCGGCAAGTCAGGTAAAATCGTCGATAGCTGCACCTCGATTTGTTCGAGTTGTTCAACTATTCCTGCCGCCCTGACTCGATGCCCTTGTAATCCTAACTCTTGAGACTGAATTTTTTCTTTGATAGTCTCAACTTGATGCTGATTACCCTGATGCCCTGCTTCTGTCTGTTTAATTTTTAGTAATAATTCGTTGGCATTCGCCAACAAGAATTGAATCGCTGTATCGAGTGCCACTTGTTGTTCAAGCAACGTCAATAATTGCACTTGGTTTTGCTCATACGGCTCTTCGAGCGCCTGTATTTGATCTTCAAGCTGCCTTATTTTCATTTGTACATCGGCAAGTAATTTAACTTGATTCGATTTATTTTGAACCACAAATGAATGTGACGAGCGGGCTTTTTGTAACGCTAGCTCAGATTGGTGAATAGAATGCTGGGCTTGCTGAACCTGATTACGTAATGAGGTGACAGCATCCGTTAATTGCGTTTCTTGCGCTCGCTTTCCATGTTGGAGTTCAGTTAACTCGTCTAATTGCAGCGTATACTCTGCCAATGTTTCATTCAATTCATCTAACTGAATCGTTTCATCAGCTAAGGTATCCAGCAAACGTTTTTTTTCATTAATGAGCTTAGTGTGTTGCAACTGATTTTGTTCCTGCTGGAACACTAACTGTCGCTGGGTTTGTTGAGCTTGCTGTAACTCTTGTTTTGCCTGCTCATTCGCGTTAACCGCTAAATCCAGCGTAGCTTGTTTGGTTGCCAAGCCTTCTTGTTTTTGATTTATCTCAAGTTGTAAGGCTTGAGCTTGTTGTAGCCCTGATGCAATAGCCGCAGCTAGCTCATCAATCTGCTGTGCACGCACAACTAAGCTCTGTGCAGCGCTATCAGCTTGATTATATAACCCTGTTTGATATAGCCCACCTGGCTGCAACCATATTCCATTATCTAACAAAACACTTGCGCCAATCGGTAACGTCTCAAGGACAAGAACCGCATCGTTCACATTTATATTGGACAATAAATGAATCGTGTTAAACCATGTTGGAACACGCTCGTTTTGACACTTTTGTGCTAACGAACCAACTACCTTAGTCGTTGTAAAAGACGTCTCAAGCCAAGTATGAACGGGACTATTGGGTTCATTAACGAGCGCCTGTATGACAGCATCGGTATCACAAGTCGTCACATCGGGTTGCTGGGCAAAATGTAGCACAGGCTCAAACCAATGTGCATCTTGCGGCAGTACCGATAACCACTGCCATAACGGCTCAGTCGAAAATGCCACACTGCGTGTGATAGTTTGCGCGTTTTGTAACGTTTCTAACGCTGTTAACGCCACTTCATCTTGTGCTATTTGATGTTTAATCTGGGTTAGTTGAGTCTGCATTTGGGCTAACTCACATTGTAATACAGACTCATCCTTGTGCAGCATGACTAGATTAGCTTGTTGTTCACTGACAACTTGATGTTGGAAGTCAATGATAGAGCCTTGAGTTAATATTTCAGCTGTAAGGTGTTGCGCTTCAAGCGTTAATTGCGCTAATCCCTGTGACACCAGATCAACACTAGATTGAGATTTTTGTCGCACACTATGTAATGCTTGGATCTGACTTTGGCATTGTTCGGATTGTGCTTTACTTTGTTGATATGCCATCGCTTGAGCAGCAGTATTGGCGGAATATTCTGTTAACGCCAACTCGGCGGCGGTTAAGTTTAGTGTTAGGCGTTGTTGTTGTGTGGTTTGGATTTCGTAATCAGGCTCTAATGCCGTCACTATCATTTGTGCATCAACAAGTTGTGAATCAAAACTATTTAGGGCTTGCTCATGCGCAATACGCTGTGCTTTAGTATCTTGTAATTCTTGTTGAATTTGTGACTTTCTGGTGTTGCAGTACTTCTGTTCTTGTTCTAATGTCGTTATGTTGGTTGCTAACTGATATTTAGTAGCCTGTTGTGTCGCAATTTCTTCATTAAGATTCTCTTGTTGAACATGCAGTGCTATCAATTGCGTTTCTTCACCTTGTTGATTGGTGTGCAAACCAGCCAACTGGCTTGTCAGTTGCAGAATGGCATGCTCGCTTGACGCAATTTTATCAGCTTCGACCAGCCATTTTAACGCAGTAATTTGTCCTTGAAGTGTTCTTTGCTGTGCTTTTAAATCCGTATAGCGTTGCGCGGTTTGTGCTTGTTCTTGGAGTTTATCAAGTTGTTGTCCAAGTTCACTGCGTACATCATCTAAGCGAATTAAATTTTCATGAGTATGCTTGATCCGAGTCACTGTATCTTTGCGTCGTTCTTTGTATTTAGATACACCTGCTGCTTCTTCTATAAATACACGTAGCTCTTGGGGTTTTGATTCAATTAACTTGGAAATCATCCCCTGTTCTATGATGGCATAACTACGCGGACCTAATCCCGTTCCTAAAAATAAATCAGTGACATCTCGGCGGCGACATTTAGCTCCATTGAGATAATAAAAGGATTGTGCGTCACGGGTAACTAAACGCTTAACGGATAGCTCAGTATAACTAGCGTATTCACCCGCTATCCGACCGGCACTATTATCAAACACTAATTCAACTGAACACTGCCCTACAGGTTTGCGCGACGCAGAGCCATTAAAGATGACATCGGTCATGGCGTCACCACGTAAATTTTTGGCGTTGGATTCACCTAACACCCAGCGCACAGCATCTATCACGTTAGATTTGCCACATCCATTGGGACCGACGATAGCGGTCATATCACCATCAAAAGGGATCGTCGTAGGCTCGACAAAAGATTTAAATCCAGCTAACTTTATCCGTTTTAGACGCATGAACCTGTGCTATTTTTGTGATTATAATTATGCATAGAAATGTAACAACATTCCCTATTAGGTGCAAACAGATTACGCGATTTAGATACGATAACGCTATGAATACGTGGTGTTTGCACAATTATTCTGCATCTATTCTATATCGGAAAACATTAGTAACATTTCTTCATACATTCCTGACGCGAAACACCTTATAATGAGTTAACTAAATTTAGCGAGTTTTTCTATGTCTATGCATCAACGCTCTGGAATGAGCTATTTTTTTCAAGGATTTTCACTGATTACCGTGAAGGGCCTCAAACGTTTTGTCTTTGTCCCGTTGATTATTAACATCGGATTATTTGCTGGTGCGTTTTATTTTCTATTTGGTGAAATTGCATTGGGGATACAGGGCGTCATTAATATGATCCCAGATTGGCTTGGCTGGCTCAAAGATGGATTAATTTATATTTTGTGGCCGGTAGCCGTTCTAAGTGTGTTACTCATTTTTGCTTTGATCTTTGGTACATTAGCCAATTGGATAGCGGCACCATTTAACGGTTTACTTGCTGAAAAAGTTGAACAACACCTGACAGGACAAACCGTTGACTCAAGCGGTCTAGGTGACATTCTAAAAGATTTGCCGCGCACATTAGGGCGCGAATTGACCAAACTCTTGTACTACATTCCTCGTGCCATAGGCTTTTTATTATTATTTTTTATTCTGCCCATTATTGGTCAAGTGTTATGGTTTTTGTTTAATGGCTGGATGATGGCAATCCAATATGCAGATTACCCGTTTGATAATCATAAAATATCGTTTGCAGCGATGCGTAATCAGTTAAATCAGCGTAAATCTTTAACATTTGGTTTTGGCATTATTACGAGTTTATTCGCATTGATCCCCATTGTTAATTTTATTGTTATGCCAGTAGCAATTTGTGGGGCGACTGCGATGTGGGTAAATGAGTTCAAACCAGAGCATACTGCATAGCGATATACTTTTAAGAAGATGCACCGGTCATTATCTTACTGGTTCGTCTTTTTAACACTTGTTGCTGCCATAAGTATTGATATAAATACGGTATAACAGGCACATCATAAAAACGCAAAAATGTGAAATCATTAGGATGTAATAGGAACCGTCGTATCTGATTATGCTGTGTTTCACAACCAATGTGTTCATAGTCTGCATTCTCCTTACGAAGATTTAGCTGAGCAATAAAAATATCCGCGAAGGGATGCGGTTGGTCATTGTTATCACCCAGTTGCGAAGCATGAATAACATTCGGCGCATTGCGCGCAATATCACATTGAAAGCGAGCTGCGGCAGCACTCATTGGATACTCATCTAAAAACCCGGCAAAATGAGCTAGTTCATGGATAAATACTTGATAGGTATCCGTGTGTGCCAGCTGCATGACAGCATCAGAGACATAGGCATTACCTTGCGCTTGTACCTTGACTATTTGTGTTGTTAAAAACGGTAGGTGTGCTTGCTGATCCCTGGCATCGTCAGAAATCATCATCGGAGGCAGCAGACAAACAGGAAGAAAGCGCATGTTCGTATCAAAGACAAAATCGTCATACAATCCCATTAAATAATGATAGTCAATGACACTGTGAGCAATTAACGCAACATGATCAACACAACGCGTAAATTGGGTTACCGATATATCAGCTGATACTTGAGGGGCTATTTGCGGATAAATATACTTAGACGCGTTAGAATCTGCACTTATTACTATGCATACAAAAAAAACAAGCCCCTTAAAAAGCTCACTCTGAATCAGGTAAACGATTGGTGGCATCTACTTGCACATTTTTATCACGTATCAACGCCAATTCAACCCTAGAAAAACGATGTTCAACAAATTCGTACACATTAGTACTTAACGCTAATTTAAAAAAGTTGGTGGCAATTTTGTCTTTACCAAATTGTCGAAAATATTTTCCTAAATAAAAATACGCTTCACACAAGCGTTCATTCATCTGATTACGAGTATCAACTCCAACAATGATAGAGTTAAGTAAAGATTGTTGCGATATCTTGCCCGTATAAAATGCCACAATGTTATCAGACCACTGATTACTGGTTAACTGCACTTCTCCCTTTTTGAGCAACGTCATTGCAGTATCAGGATTAACCTCAAACTGCACCAAATATAGCCATAAAAGACGATATGCATCTTGCGGATCATTATCGTAATAGCGTTGTATATCTGGTAGCGCTAAATCAGATCGCCCTGCATAATACAAAGCCACACCACGATTTAGATAAGTAAATTCATAATTTTCATCCATTTCGAGTACAGCATCAAATGCCTCATAGGCTTCTATATATTCTTTGCGAACCGTGTGATGGATCCCAATGGAATTATAAGCCTCATGCAAACGTGGATCAAAGCGCACTGATTGTTGAAAATCGTAAAATGCGAGACTAGACAGACCAACACTATCAAATAATAAACCTCGGCGAAATAAAAACTGTGCACGTTCGTCGTCGCTAAGTTCAGGGCTCATGACAATCATATTGAATTTGGCTAACGCTTGTTGAGCTCGACCTGATGCTTCTACTGGCTCAGGAATGATTAAATTCGCCATACTATTACTCGTATCAAGCGCGTCGATACGTTGTGCAAGATTAGCTTGATCGCTAGAGAGCAGTGAGCAACCACTCAGGGTTAAAATGACGATGAGGAGTAAGCATTGAATACAGCGCAACTTAGGGATCCTTAATTATAAAAATGACAATGGGAAAATAAGACAATAGATCATCACAAGATGAATTGGCTTTACTTATAATATTTAAAATTTAACATGAATTGCACTATGACAACAGCCGTATGTGTATTTTGGATATAAAAAAAGGAGCCTCAGGCTCCTTTTTACATCAACTTAATGATTATTCTGCGTCAGATTCTTGAGCAGGCTTTTCAATCAGTTCTTTCATGCTTAAACGCACACGGTTTTGACGATCAATTTCCATGACCTTAACCTGAACTTCTTGACCTTCTTTAAGGTAATCAGTGACTTTAGCAACACGTTCGTGTGCGATTTGAGAGATATGTACAAGGCCATCTTTACCTGGTAATACTTCAACAAATGCACCAAAATCAGCAATGCGTGATACTTTACCAGCATAGACTTTGCCGACTTCAATTTCAGCAGTTACTTGCTTGATTTTTTCAATCGCAATATCAGCTTTTGCTTTTTCAGTCGCAAAAATCTTAATCGTTCCATCATCTTCAATTTCGATATTCGTATCTGATGCTTCAGTAATAGAACGGATCATTGCACCGCCTTTACCGATAACGTCACGAATTTTATCTTGATCCACTTTCATTGTATAAATGCGTGGTGCAAATTCAGATAACTCTTCACGATGACCATTAATTGCTTGGTCCATCACACCTAAGATATGAATACGTGCTTCTTTTGCCTGTTTAAGCGCAATTTGCATGATTTCTTGAGTGATACCTTCGATTTTGATATCCATTTGTAAAGCA
>DBBN01000024.1 GCA_002292215.1 Glaciecola sp. UBA983
CCGGGTGGTGGAATTGGTAGACACAGGAGACTTAAAATCTCCCGTTCGCAAGAACGTGCCGGTTCAAGTCCGGCCCCGGGCACCATTATCTTTTCTTAAGTATTGGTACTTCAGGGCTTTCAGCCCAATTAAAAAAAACAGTCCTTTTGACATTATTAACCGTATAATTGAATTTGTAATTTTAATTGTTTAAGGGTAAATATGTCATTGTTTCGTTGGTTAGTCGCTATTGTTATCTGTCTGGCCGTTTTTGCGAGCCTAGGCTTGATTAAATATAATCAAGTTATGGCTGCTATTGCTTTTGGCGAATCATTTCCCGAGCCAAGTGAAACGGTACATGCACAAACACTTACTCCCTCTCTATGGCGCGCTACCTCGTTGTTGTCTGGAGAAACCGTTGCCCCACAATTAATTATGCTAACCAATCAACAAGCCGGCATTATTACCGCCGTTAATGGTGAGTCGGGTCAAAGCATCGCTAAAGGCACTGTGTTTATACAAATAGACATAAGCGAAGAGTTGGCTCAATTAGCCGCTATTACTGCGCAAATTACGCTAGCACAACTCGATGTAGATAGATTAGGCCGCTTAATTAAGGTTAATGCATCAAGTAAAGAGCAATACGATCGTGCTCAAGCTCAACTTAATGTCGTTAACGCTCAGGCTGATGCGCTCAAAGCTAATATAGCGAAAAAACAAGTAATGATACCTTTTACTGGGATCTTAGGCTTACATTCGTTAGAAGTGGGGCAATATGTTGACGCCAATACAGCGTTAGCCACACTGATAGGTAATCTTGATCCTATTTGGGTTGAAGTTGAAATACCTCAAGCGCTATCTGCTCTTTCTGTCGGTATGTCCTTACCCATTTATTATCAAAACCGCCAAGTACAAGGTTCGATTGTTGCCAAATCACAGGTGCTTAATCCTGTCAATCGCTCGGTAAAAATACGAATGGCAATTACTAATCCTGATAAACAGCTAACTCCAGGCAGTTTTGTGCAAGTCGCTATTCCTTCTACATCTGAACAAACAGTGTATGCTGTAGCCGATACGGCTGTCAGATATTCACCCCTTGGCAGCTTTGTTTTTGTGCTAAAACTGGATGACAATAACCAATATAGAGCCGTTCGCCAAGAAGTGACGGTTTTAGCAAAGCAAGGTGCTCAAGTTATAATTAATGCTGATTTTGCTACTGACTCAATGATTGCAACCTTAGGGGCATTTAAGTTGCGTGAAGGAATGTGGGTTAAGGTAGCGGAGCAACAATAATGGCTGATATGGACAAAGAAATTAGGGCATTCAATAAACCGAGTTGGTTAGATGTGTTTTCTACCAAACCTGTAATAGCAATTGTATTAACACTCGCTATCGTGCTTATTGGTGTGCGTGCTGTAACCGATTTACCGATCCTCCAGTTTCCAAAATTAGACAGTGCTTCAATTGAAATTACCACACCTTATGTTGGTGCTTCTGCCGAAATTGTACAAGGCTTTGTAACTGATCCTATTGAAAAAGCCGCCGCTTCGGTCCCAGGCATAGATTATATTGATTCAGCAACAACACCGGGATTATCTCGAGTGACAGTATGGTTAAACCTCAACGTAGATAGTGCTAAAGCGTTGGCTGAATTATCAGCACGTTTAGACCAAATCCGCTTTGAATTACCTCAAGGCGCAGAAGATCCAGCTATTCAAGTGGTACGAGCGGATCGTCCGTTTGCCGTTTTTTACCTGACAGTCTTATTTGATGAAGAAAACGCTAAAATATCCCGCTCCGATGTGTCTGATTATTTATCGCGTCGAGTCGTGCCTAATCTGTCTACCATACCCGGTGTGCAACGAGTAAATCTTGAAGGGGGTAGGATCCCAGCAATGCGTATTTGGTTAGATAATACCAAGATGAACGCGTTGAATCTCTCTGCAGATGATGTTGCTACAGCGTTACGCGCCAATAACTTAGTTGCGACCATTGGTCGCAGTGAAAACGACATGCAACGGATAAGTTTGATGACTAACACGTCATTACAAACGGCCGCCGATTTTGAATCATTGATAGTGCGCAAAGTCGGAAATTCGGTGCTCAGGATCAGTGATTTCGCGCGAGTTGAACTTGGCGAAACGGAAGGGGAGACCAGTGCGCGCTTTAATAAGGATACAGTGTTGTACATTTCTGTATGGCCATTACCGGGTGCCAATGAAATTGATATTGGTGATCGCGTGTATGCAAAATTAGCGCAAATTAATCCGACGCTACCGCAGGGCATGACGATTACTGACGGTTACGATGGCACTATTTATATGCGCTCTGCGTTATTAGAGATTTTTATCACCTTGGCCGAGACTATTCTATTAGTGGGCTTAGTTGTCATTATTATGATGGGGTCTATTCGGACTGCACTCGTGCCCTTAATTACTATTCCTATATCGATATTAGGCGCGATTGCTGCGATGACATTGATGGGCTTTAGTTTAAATCTGCTTACTGTTCTTGCTGTCGTGTTATCAGTTGGATTAGTGGTTGATGATGCGATTGTTGTTGTTGAAAACGTCGCTCGCCATATGCGAAACGGGATGTCGCGAATAGATGCTGCGTTGATTAGTTCACGTCAATTATTCACCCCAATTTTGAGTATGACGATTACATTGGCTGCAGTATATGCACCGATTGGTCTGTTGACGGGGTTATCAGGGGCGTTATTTAAAGAGTTCGCATTTACCTTAGCGATAGCTGTACTAATTTCAGGGTTTGTAGCAATCACTTTATCACCGATAATGTCTGCGTACGCTAATGCGGAAGGTGGGCATGAAGGTAAATTCACCCTCAAGGTCAACGCTGTCTTTGTTAACTTACAAGCATTCTACGCACGGTTTTTACACCGTTCGGTAGTGTGGCGAAATCAAATTTTATTTGTCGCGGTATTTTTGTCGCTACTCAGCGTCCCGTTTTACCTTTTTTCATTAAAAGAATTAGCCCCAACAGAAGACCAATCAGGCATGAATATTATTGTCGAGTCAGCGCCTGAAGCGTCACTAGCCTATAGCATGCGAAACATGGATGGCGTGGTGGATACGATGAGCCAATTAGAAGGCAGTAAATTCATCTGGCAAATCGTCAATCCTGGTGCGACATTTGGGGGCATAGATTTTGTGTCACCAGAAGAGCGTGACCAAAGTGTACAAGATTTATATTGGCAAGCATTTGCAATGCTCTCTAGTGTACCTGGAGTTAAAGCGTTTCCCATCTTAGAGTCTCCGTTACCTACAGCTGGTAATTTTGATGTGGAAATGGTGGTAATGAGTACCGACCCATATCTTGATATGCAACGTTATGCGCAACTTATGTTGCAACAAATCAATCAATCAGGGAAATTCTTGTTTGCCGATACCGATTTAAAAATTGATTTACCGCAAGTTCGATTTCTTTTAGATCGAGATAAAATAGCCGATCTTGGGATGGACTTACATTCAGTGACGTCGCAGTTAAATATTCTTCTATCTGGAAATTACATCAATCGTTTTGATCAATTAGGCAAAGCATATAGAGTCATTCCTATGCTAGAACAAAGCGGCCGTTTAACGCCTGATGATATATTATCATTACAAATACGCACACCTGCTGGTGATTTAATTTTAGTGAGTAGTATTGCACAACTGAGTACTGAAGTAGGTCCTCGCGTTTTGTCAAAATTTCAGCAAAAAAATGCGTTTCGTTTATTTGGCGGTGTCATTCCTGGAACGACCAAAGAACAAGCGTTACAAGTTATGGAGCAAGCAGCCAATGATATTTTACCAATGGATTACACCACCGATTATGCGGGCGAATCACGCGAAATCAGACGTGAAGGCAATTCGTTAGAAGGGGTATTATTAGTCGCCCTGATCTTTGTGTATTTGTTACTTGCGGTGCAGTTTAATTCGTTTCGTGACCCGTTGGTTGTGTTACTCGGTTCTGTGCCATTGGCATTGTCTGGTGCATTGATGTTTGCGTTTTTGGACTTCACGACGATTAATATCTATTCTCAAGTGGGTTTTATCACTTTAGTCGGCTTGGTTGCTAAAAATGGTATTTTAATTGTCGAATTTGCTAATCAAATGCAAAAAGAAGGATTATCAAAATTAGCGGCAATCGAACAAGCTGCACAAACGCGCTTACGCCCGGTGTTAATGACGACCGCAGCAACCGTATTAGGGCATTTTCCATTAGTATTAGTCACCGGTGCTGGGGCTGAAGCGAGAAATAGTATTGGTATTATTCTGGTGGCAGGTATGATTTTAGGGACATTGTTCACATTAGTGGTATTACCAAATGTGTATTTGGTGTTGGCATCAAATCATCAACCTCAACCACGGGATAATAAAAGTGTTGTCAATGTCTGAAACGTTGTGGCTTGAGTTTATTACTATCGCAGGCGTGCATTTAATTGCGGTGGCGAGTCCTGGTCCTGATTTTGCTATTGTGTTGAAGCAAGTCATTAACCAAGGACGTCGAGCCGCCATCTTTAGTAGTGTTGGCATTGGTTTGGGGATCATGTTACATGTTATGTATTCTATATTAGGCTTGAGTTTACTGATTAAAAACACCCCTGTGTTGTACAACATTATGCTGTATGCCGCTGCTGGGTATTTATTTTATATCGGTGTGTTGGCGCTGCGTAGTCAACCCTCTGAATCTGCCGTTATTGCACCAAATGATAATGGTTTGGCTTCTAGTTCGGTGAGCAAAGATGAGCAAAGCATTTGGCAAGCGTTTCGACTTGGCTTTGTGACTAACGGACTTAATCCTAAAGCGACGTTGTTCTTTTTATCCTTGTTTAGCGTCGTTGTTGCTCCAACAACAAATGATGCTGTGCGCTGGGGTTATGGCGTATATCTAGCCGTTGCAACGGGGTTATGGTTTGTGACATTAAGTATCTTGCTGTCAAATTCCCATATAGATCAATATTTACAGCGATATAGGCACGTTATTGATAGATTGATGGGCGTGGTATTGATAGTATTAGCATTCAGTTTAGTTTTGTTTTAATTTGTATAAAGAGTCTTATGTCCTCACCTAATACCCCAATAGAAGCTGCTTTAAGTGGTCAGTATGTATTTAATATTAAAGCGCTATTACGTTATTCCCATGACAAAACCAAAACGCAAATATTCCCCTTTATTGGTGCAATGATGCTGGCGTTTGCGGCTGTCATTGTTTTTTCGATGATATTATTATCGATTTTCGGAATTTCCAATCCGCTTGAAATAGAGCGTGCGACAGCACTGCAATTAGAAATGTTACTGATGTTTTTTATGGCACCTATCATTACCGCTTTTTTAGTGATGGGGATCCGGTCTGCGGTAGCAAAACCGATTAAACCGTTAGATATGTTGGCATATTTTCCTCGTATCTTTTTACTCGGTATGGTGTCTATTTTCATTTCATTGTGGATCAGCGTTGGTTTTCAACTCTTTATTATTCCAGGCCTATATTTATGGGTTGTGACCTCATTAGTGTTACCATTGATGGTTGATAAAGGGGCTTCACCTTTTCAGGCCATTAAACTATCATTTAAATTGACGAATAAATACTTAAGTTCTTTTGTGTTCATTCACGGCATTATTTTGTTGTTAATTATCATATCAGCTTTAACGTATGGACTATTATTTTTCTATACAGTCCCTTTTATGTTGACGTTGAAAGGTAAGATTTACGCAGACTTAGTAGGATACCAAATTGAAAACGATATCATCGAAACACAAGAATCAAGAAAAGACGACACCACTTTCGATGCTTAGAACCATTGTATATGTGGGCTTTGGCTGTGTGATAGCATGGGCGGTCATCTACCCATTTTGGACTTCATCGAAAGCATTGGTGAGTCCTGACTCCTCATCTAGCACTGCCGCATTTTTTGATTTTTTTACAATGCCTCATGGTGAAGCATCGGATGATATTCTCACCGCAGGAATTGATCCATTTGCACCTGAGTTTACGGACGATTATCCGGTTCCTGATTTTGCTAGTTTTACTGATGTGAAAGAAAAAAAAACAGCATACTTCGATTTTATTCGACATTTTGCTGAACAAAATAATGCAATTTTATTACAAAAACGCGCATTTATTTTATCCCTTGAAACTCAGTCAGCGGAATTAGATCAACCAGACTTACCTTTTGCAGACTTTGTAAATGAATATCTTGGGAAGTCCGATCGAGAAAAAGTCTCATTTTTAATTAATGAATACCGAGTCAAAGAAATCAATACTCATGATGTCATAGCACGCTTATTACTTCGCGTACACACAGTTCCTGTTGAATTAATTCAAGTGCAAACAGCCAACGAATCTGGCTGGGGAACATCCCGTTTTGCCACACAAGGCTATAATTATTTTGGTTTGTGGTGTTATCGTAAAGGCTGTGGCTTTGTGCCGAGCCGCCGAAATGACGATGCGTCTCATGAGGTGGCTAAGTTTAACTCTCCTGGTGAGGGCATGTATCAATATATCCGTAATTTAAATCGTAATCGAGCGTATCGTGAATTACGTAATACACGTGCTGAATTGTTTGATGATCCTAGCATGAGTCAAGATTCATATGAACGGGCGATGGCATTGACACATACTTTAGGTGCTTATTCGGAGCGTGGTGACGAATACATCGATGAGTTACAAGCGATGTTACGCGTGAATAAACCTTTTTTAAATGATATAAAAAATAGAGATAAATAGTGAAATTACCAACATTGATACTGGGCATCACGTTAAGCATATCAAGCCATGTTAAAGCACAAGATAATGCAATACTATCCACTGTAACTTCGACTGCGCCATCGACACAATTATTAGAAGTTGCATATAAAACCTTTTACAGCCATACGCGCAAGCTATCTGGTGATGATATTACTGCATTACGGTTTGCTTTTGGCTTTACCAATATTCATGCCGAAGGTTCATTATGCCATATCGATAATGCGTATATTCATACCCAAAAAGTGGATATTCCATTGATCGTGTCTGCTGAACAACGCTTTAGTATTCCGTCTGAAAAAGCGCTACGCTTAGCTGATGCAAAAATCATGTTAGCAATCCGTGAGCAGACTAACCATTGTGATATTAATGTGCAAATTGAAACGTTGCCGGAATACCTTAAAGAACAATATACTCAAGCGGACATGAGTTTTATTTTAAATCAATATATGGCGTTTTTTGATGAGATGGGCGGTTTTATGTCATTTTTGATGCCGCAAGTGAGTGGGCTGCAGTTGCGTTTTGAAGATGATAATCTCAATGCGGATCTAGGTAATCAACTTACCATTGTTCAAGGTATTTTACGTTTGTCTAAAGCCCAAATTGGGGCGTTAAAAGATATTACCTTGCCGCTTGCACCTTTGCGTATCACGGCACTGACAGAGTCCAAATAACGGCTCATACTAATTGGTTCCGTGCCTTGCTCAACTGTACTGATATGAATAGCGCCTATACACTTAAGGGCTATTCACTTCACATCTAAATAATTAAGTTGATATAAGATTTGTTTTTCTAAACGATCGACTGCTTCTTGACCTGCAGCATATAATTCCTTGGCTTTTTCGAACTCCAGTAAGCCAATATCACGCAGATGAGGCTCGATTAAAATATCAGGGGGATCGCCAGCTAGTCTGGAACGTGTTACTCGTGCTTGCATGATATCCAGACTATTACTCATGACACTCATAATACCTGGTGGAGTAGGGCCATTGTCTTTAGGCTCAGGAGAAAACCAACTGCGGATAAATCCTTGAGTTTTCGCTAATGTTTCATCGGTCTTTTGTTGCGCTCGAACATGTGCTTGAGTATTTCTATCGAGCATTTCAGGTCTAAAATCAGCACTTAAATTTACGGCAATGACAAAGTCAGCACCTAAGCGACGACATAAATTCACTGGAACCGGATTAACGACGGCACCATCAACGAGCCAACGACCATTAAATTTTACGGGTGGAAATAAAGCGGGGATTGCGCAAGATGCACGAACGGCTTCTACGACTTCACCTTCCTTAAAGACCACTTCTCTTCCAGAATATAAATCGGTTGCGGTCAATGCAAAAGGTTTTTGCATTTCACTAAAGTTAGCAGCTGAAAATTCATCCGCAAGTAATTTAAAAACTTGTTCGCCACTGGCTAACCCCCCGCGACTTATCCCAACGCCTAGCAAACGTAAGACTTGCCAATCACTCAACTCAAACGCCCATTCTTTTAATTTATTAAGATTGCCAGAGGCATAGGCAGCACCTACATAGGCACCAATTGAACAGCCTGTAACAACATCTATTTTTATACCAAGGGCTTCTAATGAATCAATAATCCCAAGATGGGTCCATCCTCTTGCTGCGCCGGCACCCAGTGCTAATCCAATCTTCATAGTGACCTTATTTATTTTATTTCAAGGATCTCAATTGTAGTGTTTTCTACATTGTTGGTTGTTGTATTGTCTAGTTCAATAATAGCTGAATTAAATAATTGTGGCTCGTCAAAACCAATATCACCATCAATGACAGGCTCACCTGTCGTAGTGATCCCTGTGAAATCATATAATGAATCATCAGCTAAATGTGACGGTACAACCTGTTGTAGTGATTTTGCCATTGACGCAATACGTGTAGGAAAACGTTTGTGCCAATCTTGTAACATGAGTTTAATTTGTTTACGTTGTAGGTTTTCTTGTGAGCCACACAAATTACAGGGAATGATTGGATATCCTTTCGATTCACTGTATTGCGCAATATCTGCTTCAGCACAAAAGGCTAAAGGACGAATGACAATCTGCTCGCCATTGTCAGACACCAATTTAGGTGGCATTGATTTTAGTTGACCACCATGAAACATATTCAAGAATAACGTTTCAAGCATGTCATCACGGTGATGACCTAGTGCGATCTTGGTAGCGTTATATTTTTTTGCTGTTTTATATAAAATAGCGCGACGTAAGCGTGAGCATAAAGCGCACGTGGTTTTACCTTCAGGGGTTTTTTCTTTTACAATACTGTAAGTATCTTCATTTACGATGTAATGTTCGATGCCTAATTCGGTCAAATATTCAGGCAGTATATGCGCGGGAAAACCAGGTTGTTTTTGATCCAAGTTTACTGCAAATACTTCAAACGATATTGGCGCAACTTGCTGTAAATAAAGTAAATTATCTAACATCGTATAAGAATCTTTACCACCTGACAAACAGGCCATTACGCGATCACCATCTTCAATCATGGCATATTGAGTAATCGCTTGGGCGGTGAGTTTGCGAAGTTTGTTTTGCAGTTTTGTAATTACCATAAGGGCGCCTAGTATTGTCTAAGCCGTAATTATAAACTGATTAATGCCTGGGTGAAATAAAACCATCTGGTTTGATGGTTAATACATCACAATTGATATTATTCATAATATGCTCTGCAGTATTGCCCAAATTATGATTGGTAAATCCTGTCTGACTGCTACTGCCGATAATCAATAGATCAGCATGAATATTATTGGCGACGGATGAAATCACCTGTTCTGGTAACCCTTCTTGGGCATACAAATTGTCACCACGGATATGATGGCGTAAACCGAACATATATAAGGCTTCTTTATGGTGATTTTGAATCGCACTATTAAGTGCGTTAAAGGTGAAGCTAGGACTGGATTTTGCTATTGGTAGCGGGATCCGCGGATAAGCATTGACCAAATGTAAATTACTCGAAAATAAACGAGCAAAATCCTCAGCGGTTGAGGTTAATTTTTCGTTTAAATCATTGTGATTACGGTCTTCATCTCCGGTATTCACTGCAGCTAATATTTCAGCATACGATGGCCATTCATTATGTTTAACGAGTAAAACAGGAATTGGAGATTTACGCATTAAATGCCAATCAATAGGCATAAATATATGACTCGTGACAGTATCATGTTGCTTGGTAGACTTGATAATAATATCAGCCTGCTCTTCAGCTGCGGTTTCAACAATACTATCATACTCACGCTTATTCCAATTAATGGCAGTCAGCGTCCGATGTGGTAACTCATAAGATTCGATCAAATCTGATAAGGCTTGATATTGATCGGCTATATATTCAGCCCTAAACTCTTCTCGTTCTTGCGGAGACAACATCGTTGTTAAGTCATAAGTGGGATGGTATACGGTCATTAAGACCATCAGTTTAGCGCCCGTTTTATTGACTAAATCAATACCACGTCGTAAAGCGGGTTGCTCAATCTGTGAGGGGGCTATCACCACTAATACAGAGTTTATATCTATCATAATTTCAATCCGAGCTAATATACGCTTGAACTATAAAATGTCAGTTAGATTTATACTACTGTTAAACCAGTTTCAGTTGATTAAGATCATATTTATGACGTACAAAACTACGCCATTTTGATTAATAGATCGTTATGTAAGCCTTGTGAACGATTATAGATGGTTTCGTAATCAATGATTTCAATTAGCTTACCGTCAACTCTGATCAAGTTCTCTTTTTGAAAACGAGTCAATAAACGGGAGATCGTTTCTACTGTTAACCCTAAATAATTACCAATTTCATTGCGGGTCATCGATAAGTTAAATTGTTTGTCGGAAAAGCCACGTTCAGAGAAACGCTGCGACAGCTGAGCTAAAAAATACAGTAGACGTTCTTCCGCTTTACGTTTATTAAGCAACATCATCAATTCTTGACCTTGTTTAATATCATCACTCATACAGGTCATGATTTGCTTGCGTAACGTAGGGAAGCGCTCTGCCATTTGTTCGAGTGTTGTGTAGGGGACTTCACATACCATAGAGGTTTCTAGGGCTGTTGCACTAGACTGGTGATGCTGTGTACTCAGCGCATCAAAGCCGATGAGGTCGCCTGGCAAGTGAAACCCAACAATCTGCTCTTGGCCATTACTCGTCGTAATATACGACTTAAATGAACCGCTACGAACCGCATAGAGGGATTTAAATTTACTTTGCGCTTCGACGAGTAAATCATGTTTATGTAACGGTTTTTTTCGTTCAATGATTTCGTCTAGTGTTTTTAGTTCGTTTTCGTCAAGACTAACGGGTAAGCATAAATGTGAAAAACTGCATGATTGGCAGTGTATCGAAAAGTCCATTTTATTCATAATGTTGTGCACGCCATTAAAATTAAGAAAGGGTTTTAATTTTTATTAGTATCATTTATTCTAGTGCATTAGTGTCATAGTTAGCAATGTGATCGCCGAAATAATAACTATTACAGAAATTAATTTTCGCGCTAATGGTTGCGTAAATAGCTCATGTAAATATTGTCCACTCATACTGGTTGCAAACAGGGCTGGCAATGTACCTAAACCAAAACAAAGCATGACTAAAGCACCATTTGTTGCGCTGCCTGAGCCCATCGCCCAGGCTAAAGTAGAATAGACCAGACCACACGGCAACCATCCCCAAATCATGCCATAAGGTACTGCTTTCATTGCATTATTTAAAGGTAAAAAACGAGCTGATAGGGGTTTGATTAATGAGAAAAAACGTCCACCTATGCGTTCTAACCACGTTAACGATTGCGTAAAACCGCCAATATAAAAGCCTAATAACAGGAGTAAAACACTGGAGAAAATCAGTAAGATTTTTGGGCTGATAAAGGTATGTTGCGTTAACATATCACCAGAATATCCGACGGCAGCGCCTGCTATCGAATAACTGAAAATGCGACCAAAGTTGTAGGCAGCTAAGAGATGATACCGGCCAACAGTCGGTGTTGCACTAAAAAGTAAGCTACTAGCAATCCCACCGCACATACCAACACAATGTACACCGCCGGCTAGACCGATCAGTAATGCAGTTATATAAATTGAATCCATATCGAGCAACGACTAGTGGCTATCCGGCTTGTGGTCAGCCGAAGTGATATTAGGCGGTGTAGGTGAGGTTGTTGATGGGGAGGGTGATTTAGGTTCTGCTGCGGCTTGGGGAGCGGGTGTAACAATATCTGCAACGTCATCGTCAAATAAAATCGCCGATCCTTGTCTTTCTAGATCATCAAACTGATTTGCTTTAACCGCCCAAAAAAACACGAGCAGTGCAATAGCGACGATAATAATCGCGATAGGTATTAAGACATATATGACATTCATTTAGATAAATCCGATTGCTGAAACGACAAAAGTCGAGATGAGTTATAAACAACAATAATAGAACTAATTGACATACCCAAGGCAGCCATCCAAGGTGTCAGTATACCAGTTATAGCAAAAGGTAGCACCACAAGGTTATAACCAATCGCCCACATAAAGTTTTGAATGATGGTACGTTTGCAAGCTGTAGCTATAGCTAATAATTGGGTGAGGGGAGCTAAGCTGGGTTGTAAAAAAATCACATCAGAGGCGCTTTTTGCTAAATCAGAGGCGTTGCCCACACTAATAGACACATTTGCTTGAGCGAGTACTGGGGAATCGTTAATGCCATCGCCTAACATTAATACATGCTCACCTAAAACTTGACGTTCGCGAACATAAGCAAGCTTTTGTGCAGGAGTACAATGGGCTTTGATATGGTGGATCGGCAGCTGCTTGGCAATGGTTTCAACATTGATCTGTGCATCACCGCTTAGTATTGTTTGTTGGTATTGCGCAAGGCGTATTAATGTTGCTTGAGTATCGGGTTTAAGTGAATCATTTAACCAGATCCCGCCTAATAACTGTGTATCAGATTCAACATAGATAGTCGCGTCAGCTAGAACCGTATACTGCGCGATTGCCGCTTGATGACGCATAAATTGGCGTGTGCCACAACGAATAAGTATGCCATCAATTGTCCCTTCGACACCCAAATTAAGATATTGCTTAGGTGTGCTAACGTGTGTGGTTTCAATCTGTGAAAAAGCTTGGGCAATAGGATGTTCTGAAAAGGCCTCAATACTTGCAACATAAGACAATAATCTATCTGACGTGATATCAGTGATTGATTCGGTACGAACGATTGAAAACTTTCCCTGCGTCAGCGTGCCCGTTTTATCGAAAACGAGATGATCAATATGGGTCAAGGCTTCCAGTACGTTTGCTTGTTTGATTAGTACACCGTCTTGTTGTAACCGCGCCATAGCTGAGGTTAATGCTGAGGGTGTAGCCAGACCTAAAGCACAAGGACAGGTAGCAATGAGTATTGATACCGTGATCCAAAATGCATCCTCATTGCCCAATGTATGCCATACGGCAAAAGTAATACTTGCGATTAATAAGACTGCAACGACGAAATATTGCGATAATTTATCGGCCATTTGCGCGATAGCCGGTTTTTGTGACATTGCATCCGTTTGCAGACGCAAGATTTGATTGACTAAGGCATATTTTAATTCGGCTCTGACCCTAATTATTATACTGTTATGTTGATTGATTGTGCCGCCAAAGACACTCTGACCGATACCTTTGGTCACCGGTTCAAATTCGCCGGTTAGCATTGATTCATTAATATGCGTGTTGCCTTCGATTATTTCTCCATCAATCGGTATGGTCTCGCCGGCTTTGACTAATACAATCTGACCTGGGGTTAATGACTTTGCAGTGACAATCGTTTGTTCATGGGTCTGTGGGGCTAGGACTGTTGCACTTACCGGTACGTATTTCATTGTGTTTGAAGCGATTTCAGTCGCTTTATAGCGTGCTCGATGTTCCAGAAAACGACTGGTCAGCAAAAAGAAAATAAACATGCATATCGATTCAAAATAGACTTCACCAGTATGCAGGTAGGTCGCTTTTATTCCTGCAATATAGGTTCCCATAATCGCTAAGGTAACTGGTACATCCATGTTTAAGACGCGTTGCGACAATGCTTTTATTGCCCCAAGATAAAACGTTGAACCGGCATAAAACACAACAGGAGTAGTTAATACCAAACTGATCCACTGAAAATACTCGCGCATAACAGCGTCGATATTACCCAGCCAATCAAAATAAAATCCCATTGATAACATCATGACCTGCATGGTCATGATCCCTGCGAGTCCTAGTTGCTTGATGAAGCGTTTATGTTCTGTTTGATAGGTTAGTTCATGTTGTTCTGGAGAAAACGGTTGAGCATCGTAGCCAATACCAGATAAGCCACCTAGGATAGTGGATAGGGAAGTCAACGTAGGATCCCATTTGATTGACGCACGAGCAGCCCCAACATTCACTGTATTTTGTATGATCCCCGCCTGCTTAACTAAGTGACGTTCAATGAGCCAGCCACAGGCGGCACAAGTGATGCCTTCGAGAGTTAATTGCACTTCTTTAAGATTGCCTTGGTCGAGGACAAAATCTTGTTGGAGTTCAGGGGCATCGTAGACACTGACTTTCGCTAATAATTCCGCTTGTTCTGAAGCGGATGGCGCGCGTTGGGCTTTTTCAGTGCGAAATTGATAGTAGTCGGTTAACTGATTGTCAACAATGGACTGAGCGACCGCAGCGCAACCTGGACAGCACATAACTTGAGGTTGGTCAAACACACGCACAACAAATGAATGATCATCTGGTGCTGCTAAACCACAATGAAAACAAGTATAGTCCATGAGTGAATTAGACCCTTACCTTATTCGGGCTCAAAGGAGATAGTGTCAGAGTAGGGTAAATGCATTGTTTTTTGAATTTTCCATTGTTCATCTAAAGGGGTCAAAGAGACCTTCCATTTTCCGATAATATCGGTGCTGTGACTTCCACGATAAACGCCAGCAGCGTCCCGCGTCAATAACAGTTCAAAGTCACGTGCAGCAATAGTCACATGATAAAAGTTTAATCGCAGAGCTTGACCCTGTTTAGGCGCACCTGAATTAAAGGTTAATGCTACGCTGTCACCATTAATGTTGAGAGAAGTAGTAATATTTAACGTTTGTGCTAGCTCTATTTTGTCTAGACGGGTATTGATGACGCGGCCTTCTTTATAATACTCATCCACTACCAGATCATTATCTGTCGTGACAGCTAACTTGGCGTAATTAAGCGAAAAGATCATTGATGATAGCGGCACCAAAATTAAAAACCATGGCCAAAATTGTTTGTACCAAGGCGTGTTTGCATCGGTAGGTGAGTCTGATGGGTGCATGGCTACTCCAAGTGAGGGGGATATTGTAAAATTATAAGATTAAAATAAAAAGCCCCGTTAAAACGAGGCTTCTAGCATACCATAAACCATTTATTTATTAGATAAACTATATATATATGAAGCAACTACATGGATCTTATCATCACCTAGTGTTTTACTAAATGCTGGCATCACACCATTGCGACCGTAAGTGAGTGTTTCTGTAACACTTCGTTTACTGCCACCATATAACCACACGTTATCAGTCAAGTTA
>DBBN01000114.1 GCA_002292215.1 Glaciecola sp. UBA983
AGGTTAACAGTGGCGATGGTAGTGTGGGGGTTGGCTAGGTGAGATAGCGTATTGTTGTAATGCTATATAGGATGGGCAGTAGTAATTTATCCCGTAAGATCTTTAAGACCTATTCAAAGGTCATGAAGATCTTAGGGAAATAAATAGCATGGTCTAGTCACTAGAATAGAGTATGATTAAGAATCTCGATACCGTCTAAACAGAAAAATAAAAAACATGTTATCCACCGTCACCAAATCTCATATGGCAGTAGCGCAAAACGCCTCCGGTCGTAGTCTGAACGTGCCTATTTATACTATTACATCGGGTAAGTCTGGCCCTAATGTGTATATTCAAAGTTCTATTCATGGTTCCGAAGTGCAAGGTAATGTCGTTATCTTTCATTTAATTCAAGCGCTTAAACGGCATGGGATTAATGGAAACATTACTTTGGTACCCAACTGTAATCCTGTTGGGAGTAATATTAAGGCTGGAGAATATACATTAGGTCGCTTTGATCCTGTTAACGGCACTAATTGGAACCGGGGTTATTATTATGATGAAGAAGATGTTATTAATTTTGCAGAGCAAGTCCAACTAAGTGACACTATTGAGCAAATTAAAACACGCTTTAAAGCGCATACGCTAGCTAAAATTAAAGCTAAGTCATCACGCCCTTGGGGGCTAGGTTTGGCTCAACAATTAAATCTTAAACTTCAAGCAATGGCATCTCAAGCAGATATAGTGTTAGATCTTCATAATGGGCCAGTCTCAAGTCGACATATTTATATCCCTGAGTTTTTAGCGCAACAAGCACCACTTTTTTCAATGCCACATGTGATCTTGATCCCTAATCACTTTGCAGGTGCATTAGACGAAGCAAGTTTTTGTCCTTGGTGGACATTACAAACACTATTAAATGATCGGTTTACAGGTCACTATGACTTTAATGTTGAAGCCTATACATTAGAAATGGGTAGCCAAGAGGTGATTGATTTTGTTGATGGCCATCATGATGCACAAGCTATTTTGGCCTATTTACAAGCAAAAAAGGTGATCAATACGAGCCAATATGAACCGGCTTCTATTCAACGCGTAGGTGTTTATTTGTCCGATTATAAGACGCTTTTCACCGATTTTGGCGGCATGGTTGAGTATGTTGCAAAGCCAGGAGAAATATTAAAAGAAGGTGATACGATTGCCAAAGTTCTAAATATTGATGATTTGGATAATGAACATGCGACACAAATCATCAGTGCACCGTGTGATTTAATTCCGATACTGCATTTCCCTTCCGCATCAGTGTTAAGTGGAACACAACTCTATAAATGTTTTACCAATTATTTTTCGATCACTTAACACTCAGAAGTGAGTACTTCTATCTGTGGAAACGTCCCATCGTAGTGGTTCATGTAATTAACACCACACAAATCCGTATGGTTATAACCGAAGGGAGTGACTTTGACGCCTCGACCATTACTACTCGTTAATCCGCCTGGCAAAGTTTGAGCATTTCCTCGTCCACACCAATCGTAAGGACAATTATTTGCTGAATTACCGATAAGACTGAAATTTAGTATATGACGGACTGTTCCATCCCAATTACCAATTGGATAACCTGAGTTGATAGTTATCATGTCGCCATCTATGGTAATGGTTTGTGTACCTGTGATTTTTTCGGCAAGTAATGCTTTTGCATAAACGCGGTAGGTAGCACTTTCTAGGTTATTTTTCATAGAATTCAGCTTAGTAACTAGTGCCTCATTAGAAATATCCAAAAAGCGTGGTAGGGCAGTAATTGATAAAATTCCCAAGATTGATACCACGACAATTAATTCAATCAACGTAAATCCATTTTTGTGCATGCTGCCATCTCCTGACTATTCAATATTCCTTAATCTTAACGAAGTTATCGGCAAGCAAATGCTATCAATTAAACATCTTTTTTAGCGGCACATCAACACGACTACTCCACGATACTTCATCATGTGCATGACCATCATATTTTATAATGTTTACATTATCAGGATCAGCATTGAGTTGTGCGAATGTTCGACGTAAACGGTCATGGAATGGCGGATAATTTTCATCTAACGTTTGCGTGCCATAATCAAAATACAAACGATGTGAGCCAGTAACGGGTAAATTAGCTTTCATATAATCTTCAAACGCGTTATATATTGTCCAGTCTTGCATATCATAGCCACCAGGAAAATGCGTCGACATGCAGATACACCCACCAAATACATCCGGATATTCAGCAACCGCATACCAAGATATTAGCCCCCCCATGGATGCGCCGCCAACATACGTATATTCGCGTTCACTTAGGGTGGCGTAGTTGCGGTCTATATAAGGTTTAAGCTCGCCGGTTAAAAACTCCAAATAACGGTCAGAGTAAACCGTTTCTCCAGTAGGGCTAGACTTTGCTATGAGGTCAGCTTGTAACTCCTCAGAAAGAGATTCAAACGGCTTTTGAGGCATATATTCTACGTAACGTAAGGCATCACCTGCATTGTCGATGCCGACAATAATAAATGGGATGGTTTCTTGGTTATTAATTAGCGAATGAGCAATTTCATCCAGTTGCCATTCTTGGTTATTCCACGTGATATTGCTATCAAATAACATTTGGGCATCATGCATGTATAACGTAGCAAATTTCACACCTGACTTGACAGCTTCTCTGTATCCATCAGGGATCCATACAAAGATGTTACGTTCACCAATATTGTGAGAGGGGAACCGTAATGTTGGTCGTATTTTCCCTACTGACGCTTTAGGAAATACTTGCTGCTCTTTATCGACCACTGTGTGCAGGGATTTTTTAATTTCACTGCAACCGGATACGAATAAACATGCTGAAATAATACTGATCACTAAAAATTTCATTATTGGCCTTTTACCTGTTGAATGTATAACTCAATATTTTGTTCAAGTACCGTTAATGGAACTGAACCATGTGCCAAAATAGCAGCATGAAACTCGCGCAGATCAAACTCTGCACCTAACGTATCTTCGGCTTTAGTGCGTAAGGCTTTGATTTTGATTTCACCTAATTTGTATGATAATGCTTGGCCCGGCCAAGAAATATAGCGGTCAATTTCAGTGGTCACATTGTGCTCCGACAATGCGGTGTTTTCTAACATATAATCGAGCGCTTGTTGACGTGACCAACCTAGTACGTGCATGCCTGTATCCACTACGAGACGACACGCACGCCACATTTCATAACTTAAGCGGCCAAAATCATCATAGGGCGTTTCATAAAAACCTATTTCTTTGCCTAAAAACTCACTATATAACCCCCAACCTTCGCCAAATGCAGAGATATATGTGGAACGTCGGACATTTGGTAGGTTGTCCATTTCAGCTGCTAATGAGATTTGTAAATGATGTCCAGGAACGGCTTCATGCAAGGTTAGTGCAGGTAATGCATACAAAGGACGCTTATCTAAGGCATAGGTGTTTACCCAATAATAGCCCGGCTGAGTATCGTTACGCGGAGAAACATAGCGTCCGGTAGTATATTTTGGGGCGATAGATGCTGGCACTGGCGCAACGCCGTAAGGAACTCGCGGCAACTTGTTAAATAATTGAGGTAGCATGCCATCAATTCGCTTGGACAGATACATAGCGTGCTTGAGTAATGCATCAGGGGTTTTGGCATAAAACTGTTCATCAGTGCGTAAAAACTGGATGAATTTATTAATTGAGCCACTAAAGCCCACTTTATCCAAAATACCTTGCATCTCTGAACGGATACGCGCGACTTCAGTTAAACCAATGGCATGAATTGCTTCAGCATCAAGATCCGTTGTTGTGTAATGTTTAATGCGATTTTGATAAAAATCTGCGCCGTTTGGCCATGTTTTTACTGCAATGTCGGTTTTTGCTTGAGGAATATATTCATTAACTAAAAAATCATAAAAACGCTGATACGCTTGATTTACATCGTTATGAATCACTTGCATCGCTTGGATTTTTAACTCACTTAGCGCAGCGTCATCCCGATCTAATTGTATAAAAGGCTGATAAAAAGGACTGTCTATCACATTATCGGTAATCACTGCTGCTACCGACGCTTCAAAGCCTTGCATCACGGCTTGAGGTTGCACTTGACCCACAGCCATCCCTTGGCGCATATAACTGATTTGCTGGTCAAAATACGAAGGGATATCCTCTAACGTATTTATATAACCGGTGATGCTGTCGTTGTTATCAAAATCAAATCGATAATACAGATTCAATAATGACGAGTGAAAACCATATTCAGAAGTTAACGGTACAAAATGCGCGTTGTAGCGATATTCGTCTACATAATTATGTAAACGATAAAGCTGAATGGTATGCGTGATCTGTTCTTCATGCGTTAAGCTGTTTACATCGAACGCTTGTAGCGTATCAATATATGTTTGATATTGTGCTGCATCCGCTGCTAATTTCGCAGGTGCAATATTGGGAATTTTGCTGGCTTTTTCATCGTCAGAGGAACCAGATTGTTCATATGCCCAAATTGAATCTAACAAGTCGCTGAAGTTGGCCGAAGTATTATTCGATGCACTTTTTGGTGTAGAAGGTGACGATGAATCTTTGGTCGTATTAATACATCCAGTAAGTAAAATACAAAAACTAGCAATGCATAAAAGTCTAATAAAATGAGGTAAACCTTGTCGCATGATGATCCTTTATTATTTTTTATAAAGGTTATCCCATACAACGACACGGAATTCAAATTTAATACGGTTATCGCTACTATGGGATTATAAATTAAGGCGATGTAAACCCCGAGTCTCGCCAATGGCAAACACGCCAAAATTTAGTGTTAAGGTTGACGTTTGCTGCTGAATAAGTGCTTCAGATAAACGCAAGACAGGATCTATGGGTGCTTCTGCTGTTAATGGATAGGTGCCCCAGTGCATACCGATAGCTTTTTTCGCTCGCACATCTTGATATATTTGTACTGCTTCTTCTGGATTGACGTGATAATTTTTCATAAACCAGCGCGGAGCATAAGCGCCTATTGGGATCAATGCTAAATCAAAGTGCTTAAATTGCGCACCAATGGCTTTAAATTGAACAGGGTTATAACCTGTATCACCAGCGAAAAATACTTGATAATCGCCAATGGTAATAACCCAACTGGCCCATAATGTTTCTAACCTATCGCCTAGACCTCTTGCCGACCAGTGCTGCGAAGGGGTTGCGTGGATCTGGGTATTCGTATTAGCTTGTTGCATATCCCACCAGTCCATTTCTATCACTCTTTTGGGATTAATTCCGGCATCGACAAACCATGCTTTTAGTCCTAGAGGGACGTAATATTGTGGTGTGTTACCTAATTGCATAATCGTAGCGGTATCTAAATGATCGTAATGGTTATGTGAGATTACGACAATATCAATATCCGGTAATTGACTGTAATTCATCATGTGAGGGATATAGCGCTTGGGACCGGTAAAACTAAAGGGTGACGCGTAATCACTAAAAATAGGATCGGTTAATACCGTCACACCTTGATGTTGCAATAAAAACATAGAGTGACCTAACCAGGTAACTTGTCCTGCGGTGCTGGGATTGTGTAGGCGTTCAATATTGACAATTTGAGTCGGTACTTGCGCAGCTAGAGCTTGATGATCAGCCCACTGTTCAGGACCAAACAGACGTATGTTAACAAAACTAAAAAAATTTTTATCACCATCATCGATGTATAAATTTTTGAATCCTTCAGGGGTGTGATGCGCCGGAGTTTCTAATGACTTTATACTGGGAAGCTCCGCCGTTGAGGAGTAGCATCCGGTACTGACTAATGCGGTGCTAAATACAGCAATTAACATGACGAAAGTTTTTAAATACATGGCTTGGCGTTCCAATAAATCAATTTACATCTTGTTATACGTCGGTTTTGTGTAAAAGAATCATTTAGAAACATTTGTATACTTGTCTATCACAGGTAAAAAATGGCAAAATTGCCAAAAATTAAAATACAGGACATCTAATGACACGAAGATTACATATTGCAGCATTGGGTATGATGGGCGCTTTATTACTTACTGCTTGTCAATCAACTCAAACTGATAGCAATGGCGAGACCAATGCCAACAACCCTTTACCGGGACAAGCATTAGTGAATACCAATCAAATCAAAGCACACTTGGGTTATTTAGCAAGTGACGCACTTGAAGGGCGTTTGCCGGGGTCAACCGGACATGAAGCGGCTTCTGCTTATATTGCCGCAGAATTTGCTAAATATGGTCTTAAACCTGCCGGTGATAATGGCACATATATGCAGCGCATTACGTTCCGTAACGCTAGTTTGGTACAAGAATCACCAACGATGTCGATTTTCTATGGCGATACCAACATTGAGCTGCAATACCCGAAAGATTTTTTGACGGGTAAATCCATGCTAGAAACAAAATCAGATGTAACGGCTGATATGGTTTTTGTTGGCTATGGTGTTGTTTCTGAAGAATACGGCATTGATGATTATGCTGGATTGGATGTTGAAGGCAAAATTGTGGTCAGTGTACCGGGTCGTCATACGACACTTCCAAATGAAGAAGGGGCGCATATTTCTTCTGGTGCCGAGCGTCAGCGATATGCTGTTGAGCGTGGTGCGGTTGGTATGATCACCGTACAGACTCCAAAATCGGAAGAGAACCGTCCTTATTCTCGTTCGCTTAACTACATTCATGCTGTATCGATGGATTGGTTAGATGATAAAGGCACAGCTTCTAAAGCTTCTCCTCAACTGAAAGGTTCGGCTCTATTAAACATCGAAACTTCTAAGCTGTTGTTTGCCAATGCACCGATGACATTGGAACAAGTGTGGGCAAGCATGAAAGATGGCAGTTCGCCTAAAGGCTTTGATCTGAATGCGGCGGTTCGTTTAAGTAAAGAGACCGAACATAAAGATATTACTAGCCCTAACGTGGTCGGAATAATAAAGGGGTCAGATCCGATTTTACAGAATGAGTATATTTTATATAGTGCGCACTCTGATCACTTAGGTATCTCTAAATCCGTTGAAAAAGACCGTATTAATAACGGTGCAATGGACAACGCAGGTGGCACAGCCATCATGCTAGAAACTGCGCGGATGTTTGCTAGTCTTGCTGAAAAGCCCAAGCGTTCTATTTTGTTTGTTGCAGTGACAGCGGAAGAAAAAGGCTTACTCGGTTCGGATTATTATGCCCAGCAACCTACCGTACCTTTAGCGCAAATTGTCGCTAATGTAAATTTGGACATGCCAATTTTGACGTTTGATTTTGCTGATGTGATTGCCTTTGGCGCGGAGCATAGCACGATGAAGCAATATGTGGGTCAGGCCACCGCAAAACATGGCATTGCGTTGAGCGATGATCCGTGGCCAGAAATGAACTTGTTTACTCGCTCTGATCATTACAGTTTTGTAAAACAAGGGATCCCATCGATTTTCTTAGTCACGGGGATCACTTCTAATGATCCTAAAGATGATGCTGAAAACATGTTGATGAATTTCTTGAAAACCCATTATCACAGCCCAAGTGACGACTTGTTCCAACCATTTAATTGGACTGCGGCGTTTAACTTTACGCAAGTGAATTTCTCGATTGGCTATGAAATGGCAAATGCCGCTGAACGTCCAATGTGGAATGCGGATAGCTTCTTTGGCCAAACCTTCGGTAAGTCTTATAATCTTGTAAAGTCAGTTACTGAATGATCTGACAAAATAGTGAGATCCAACACGTAAAAACGCCCAGTCACAGGGCGTTTTTTTTGTGGTTTTGATTGATACTTGTTTGCAATGAATCATGTTTTTGTTGGAATAATAAAACTACGGTTTATGCAAAATACAATGCCTTAATTCCCGCCCACTGCTCCGTAAATAACTCCGTCGGTTTACGACTAAATTCACTGCGAATGAAATTACTGATACGCCCATCGGCATAACACACTAATAAACTGGCCAATACGGCTTCATCAACGGGCAAGGTTTTACCATCACGGACTTTGCGTTCACGTAAGACTTGTTTTAGTTGAGTTTCTAGACGTTCGAAGATCTTAGCCACACGACCGCGTAATTTATCCCGCTCACCGGTTAACGCATCACCATGTAAAATACGTGCAATACCAGGATTTTTCTCTGCAAAACCAAGTACTAAATGAATAATCAGTTGGCAGCGATTGGCGGTATCTTTTTCTTCATTAATGATCTTGTTTATTCGAGTAAATAACGTTTCTTCAACAAAATCAATCAAGCCTTCAAACATTTTCGCCTTACTAGGGAAGTGACGATATAACGCGGCTTCTGATACGCCGACTTGTTCTGCTAATTTAGCCGTCGTAATACGCTGACCATTATGACTTTCAAGCATACTGGCTAAAGTTTGTAAAATTTGTGCGCGGCGGTTAATTTTTTTGGGAGTAGCCATGTGTTAATCCTTTAAATCTCATTCAGTAGGTTGGTCAGTGATTACTTACTTGATTCGCTAATATTGTAAGGAGTTGCGTTGCTAATGCAAGTTTATCTTGCTTAGGTAATACCATTTGCGCATCAGCAGTAAATACGGTTAACGCATTATCGTTTTGGTTAAAGCCAATATCGGGTTGCGACACATCATTGGCTGCGATCATATTGAGTTTTTTACGCGTTAATTTACCGCGGGCATAGCGTTCTACATCATGCGTTTCAGCCGCAAAGCCTAAAGTGAAAGGAGGCCTCGGTAGCGCAGCTACATCGGCTAAAATATCCGGGTTTTTGACTAGCGTAAGCGTCATTTCATCATTGTCTTTTTTGATTTTTTGACTGGCAACATCGGCGACGCGATAATCTGCGACTGCTGCACAGGCGATAAAAATATCACACGATTGTTGTACCGCATGCATCACCGCTGCATGCATATCGACGGCACTTTGCACTTGTATTACCTTACAGCCCATTGGTGCTGGAATATCAACGGGTCCCGACACAAGTGTAACTTCAGCTCCCATGGCTAATGCCTGAACCGCTAAACAGTAACCCATTTTGCCACTACTATGATTGGAAATATAACGCACAGGATCAATCGGCTCTCGCGTGGGTCCTGCCGTAATTAAGATATGCTTACCAGCGAGTAATCCGGGAGTGTCCTGTAAACCTTCGGGAGGTTCGTTAGTCGCAGTAGAGGCGGTCTTCTCGTTACCACTAAGCGCTTTGAGTGCCGCAACGGCTTCATCTAACATCTGCGCAATGTCAACCGTTTCGAGCATTCTGCCATACCCGATATCACCACACGCTTGTTCGCCAGAAGCTGGCCCAAAACAAGTGATCCCACGTTCAGTAATTGTTTTAAGGTTTGCTTGAGTTGCCGCAGCTGCCCACATTTGTTGATTCATCGCAGGGGCAATAAAGATGGGTGCAGGCGTAGCAAGTACCAACGTCGTTAATAAATCATCTGCCATCCCGTGTGCAAGTTTAGCTAAGCAATGCGCGGTTGCAGGAGCAATTAATAGAACATCAGCCCAGCGGGCTAGCTCGATATGACCCATGCCAGCTTCGGCTTCTGGATCAAGCAAATGCTGATGCACGATATTACCGCTCACGGCTTGAAGGGATAACGGGGTAACAAATGCCGCAGATGATGGTGATAACACCACACGCACATTTGCCCCTAGGCCAGTTAATTTTCTCACCAAGTCAGGTGCTTTATAGGCAGCTATCCCACCGGTAACACCTAGTAACACATTGACGCTCTGTAATGCCATAATTTTCTGCTTCACTTACGTATGACCGAAACTCAACATCGTTCGGTAATGACTGAATATTTTCCATTATGTGGATAAAAATACGATTTGCCAACATTTTTTTAATTAGGGAGTACTAACATGGAAAGACAGGTAGCTAGTGACTGTAGGGTCGCAAACAGAGAACATTTCCCAGTTTTAGCGCGTGGACATATTAGTCAGTGGAGCGACAGCCAATTATTGGGATTTATCCTGCAACAACGGCACTCGCCACAAAGTAGCTTGCACATGGCGAACCAGCTATTGCAAGAACTCGGTTCCTTGCATGGAGTCTTGAACGCCAGTCAAAACGTACTATGCTCAGTGCCCGGTGTTGGGCCTAAAAAGTATATTCGCTGCCAAGCTATTGTTGAGTTGCATAAACGCACTAGCGTGCAGCATGTTGAGCGTATGATGAAGCTGGACTCGGTAGATGAGAGCAAAGCATTTTTTATTAGCCAGTTACAATATTATCAGCATGAATGTTTTGCGGTGGTATTGCTCAATAGCCAGCATGAGTTTTTGCATTATCGTGAATTATTTACAGGCACAATAAATTCTGCATCGGTGTACCCACGGGAGATCGTTAAATACGTGGTGGATTATAACGCTGCCAACGTATTGATTGGACATAATCATCCTAGCGGATCACCAGAACCGAGTCAGGCTGATATAGCGATGACCCAAAAAATAGTGGAAGCACTTGGGTTAATCGATGTGCAAGTATTGGATCATATTGTAGTTGGAGTAGGAAATGCAGTATCATTAGCGCAAAGAGGCTGTTTGTAGTGAATTATGAAATTATCCGTTATTTTTTCCACGTATAACTCTCCGGATTGGATGGAAAAAACCTTGTGGGGTTTGCATTATCAAACTTACCAAGACTTTGAAATTGTCATCGCTGATGATGGGTCTGATGCTGAAACTAAAGCGCGCATTGAGCAGTTTGAACGTGATTCAGGGCGCAAGCTCACTCATGTGTGGCAAGAAGACGATGGTTTTCAAAAAACACGGATATTAAATAAAGCGCTTTTAGCCACAACTGGCGAGTACATTGTCTTTACGGACGGTGATTGTGTCTGTCGCAAAGACTTTTTACAAGTGCATGTTGATAATGCGCAACCGGGTTATTTTTTATCTGGCGGCTACTTTAAATTGCCGATGGCAGCGTCAAAAGCAATTACACGAGAGCATATTGCCTCGGGTTTAGCATTTGATGTTGATTTTTTAGTTGACCATGGCCTCAAACCGAATTATAAAACGCTGAAATTAACAGCCACGGCGACTAAGGCTAAATGGTTAAATCGAATTACACCGACATCACCGACGTGGAATGGACATAATGCATCAACATTTCGTGACTTAATTTTCGCGACGAATGGGTTTGATGAGCGAATGCAATATGGTGGTGAAGATCGTGAGATGGGCGAGCGCTTGTTTAACATGGGGATCAAATCCAAGCAAATTCGCTATTCTGCTATTTGCATTCATTTAGACCACGCCCGGGGCTACGTAAAGCCAGAAATGATCTCTAAAAACAAGGCGATACGAAAATATACTAAAGAAAATAAGGTGTTGCGCACGCCTTTCGGGATTGAAAAAGATTAAGTAATTCTACGAAATAGTTTGCTTTTGAATATTAAATGCTGTATAAAATGCGCCCTCTTATTCGGAACTGTGTGTCTCTAATCCAGCAGCTGTTTCGATAATTATTAAAGTTGTTCTGGAGACAAATACTATGGCTAAAGTATGTCAAGTAACAGGCAAGCGTCCTGCAGTTGGTAATAACCGCTCACACGCTCGTAACGCGACTCGTCGTCGTTTTTTACCAAATTTACAAACTCACCGTTTTTGGGTTGAGTCTGAAAACCGTTTCATCAAATTACGTCTTACTCCAAAAGGTATGCGTATTATTGATAAGAAGGGCATCGATTCAGTACTAACTGAAATGCGTGCTCGTGGCGAAAAAGTTTAAGGAGCTAGATTATGCGCGATAAAATTAAATTAGTATCTTCTGCTGGCACTGGTTTCTACTACACCACAGACAAAAACAAGCGTAACATGCCTGGAAAAATGGAGATCAAAAAGTTTGATCCTAAAATCCGTAAGCACGTTATGTTCAAGGAAGCTAAAATCAAATAATTTTTGGTTTTGTCTCCACGAAAGCCCGGTTTTATACCGGGTTTTTTGCGTTTACTCAAAAAAATTGGTAACGGCTTATGATCCGCATGCAGACACGAACATGGAATAACTTGATCATCTTTGTGATGCTCGGCATGTTAGTGTTGTTTTTTGTGTTAAACCAAAAAATCAATACGCCTCCTGATATCCCAGCCCAATTGTTGATCCCTCATGAGATGCAGTTGACTCGTTGGCAAAGTGCAGGCATAGATTTACAGCGAAACTCGCAAGGGGGTTTTACCGAAACCAATAGCAAGCAGATCAGCGAGACTGCTATTAACCGTTTATTAGCAGCGTGGGAATCAGCGGTGATCAGTTCCGAGCCTCTAAGCTCAGAGCAAATTGTAGAAATTTCGTTTACCGAAGCA
>DBBN01000121.1 GCA_002292215.1 Glaciecola sp. UBA983
ATGCTGAGTTTGAAGAAGTAAAAGACGACAAAAAATAAGTCGTGTTTACTGCGCTAAATGTTTAGTGCAACTGAACCAAAAAAGCGCAATAGGGTTTCCCATTGCGCTTTTGTATGTAACCCAATAGAGTAAAAAACAATATGTCAAAACGCGACTACTACGAAGTGCTAGAAGTAAGTAAATCCGCTACAGAACGCGAAATTAAAAAAGCGTACAAGAAATTAGCGATGAAATATCACCCTGATCGAACTCAGGGAGATAAAGGCATGGAAGAGAAGTTTAAAGAGATCCAAGAAGCGCACGAAATCTTAACCGACGATAAAAAACGTGGTGCGTATGATCAATATGGTCATGCTGCATTTGACCAATCACGCGGTGGCCATCATGGTGGCGGCGGTGGTGCTGATTTTGGTGACATTTTTGGTGATGTATTTGGTGATATCTTCGGCGGTGGTCGTCAAGGTGGCGGTGGTCGTTCGCGTGCACGTTCTGGCAGTGATTTACGCTACAATCTCGACCTCAGCTTAGAAGAAGCAGTGAAAGGTAAAGAAGTTGAAATTCGTGTACCGACATTAGTTGAATGTGAGCCATGTGATGGTTCTGGTGCGAAGAAGGGTTCAAGTGCTAAGACATGTTCTACTTGTCATGGTAACGGCCAAGTACAAATGCGCCAAGGCTTCTTTGCGGTACAGCAAACCTGTCCAACCTGTGGCGGCAAAGGCAAGGTCATTACTGATCCTTGTACTGCATGTCGTGGTCAAGGTCGTGTTGAAGAAACCAAAAAATTATCGGTTAAAATTCCACCAGGGGTTGATACCGGTGATCGCATCCGTCTAACAGGTGAAGGTGAAGCGGGCGAGCAGGGTGCACCAGCTGGTGATTTATATGTTCAAGTTAATGTACGTGAACATAAAATCTTTAAGCGTGATGGAAACGATCTATATTGTGAAGTACCACTTAGCTTTACCATCGCTGCCCTTGGTGGTGAAATTGAAGTGCCAACACTCGATGGTAAAGTTAAACTCAAAGTTAGCTCCGAAACACAAACAGGTCGCATGTACCGTCTGCGTGGCAAAGGGGTTAAATCAGTGCGAAGTTCATCGACAGGTGACTTACTATGTAAAGTCGTCATCGAGACTCCAGTTCACTTATCAAGTAAACAAAAAGCATTATTAGAAGAGTTTGATAGTTCAATGAGTGATTCAATCAAGAAACACCGTCCTAAAGAGCAAGGTTTCTTTGATGGTGTGAAAAAGTTCTTTGATGATCTGACTAACTAATCGTTATACGATTAACACTTAAAATGCTAGCTTAGGAGCAATCCAAGCTAGCATTTTTGTTTATGTCAGCTAAACAATTAGATATTGTAGTAATTGCTAAGTCGATATCAGCTCGCGTTGTTTATCAGCCCATTTGCAAAATAAACTGCATGTTAATGTAATGTGTCAACGAGTCCAGCAACCCCTTGTTGAGATATGTAAAAGCATAGTCTTTGGCTAAAGATAATAATAAAAATGGGTCATCTTGTGACATCGGTAACACCCTCTCCGGTAAATATAAAATATTTGGCCAGTTCATCTGGGATTGCACTAGATGACCGGTAAATAGGTTGTCTAGCCTCAGCTGCACTTAGTGTTTTAATAATATGAGGACGATTTACATCCTCTTGTTCCATTGTTTTGTAAGTCTGGTCAATGCCAATAAAACGACTAATCTTTTTTAACTGTTCATGAGGAGCGTTGATGAATTGCTCATAGGTCAATGAATAAATGTTCTTCGAGTATACTGTCTCAAAATACTTCATGATCCGTTCATACCACTCAAAATATTGTTGCATTTGCACAAGATTACAAAAATAAGGCTCGGCAGCACCAAAATCATTACTATAAATACTTAATGCCGTCGCTGCTAAATCACGTTTGAGATGAAGCACTTTTGCATCGGGAAATAACCGATAAATTAATGGCAAAGATTGAAAATTTGCAGGTAGTTTATCGATAATAAAATCTGCTTTTATACGATGTTGACTAATTGCGTCAACATAGCGCTGTCGCGCTGCGTGACAGACCTCATTACTCATATGCTCTAGACATTCAGGATAATCATAGCCTGTGAGTTGTTTAATCATCTGTACACATTGAGATGCCACGTAATCAACTTCCCCTACACTTGATATTTGCTGCGATTTAGTGGATAAATCACACAGCTGCTTATCTAATAATGACGAACCTGTTCGTGGTAATCCAACAATAAACACCGGAATGAAGGGAAGTGAAGAATCATGAAAACCCATGTTTTCATTAGATAATGAAGTACTCGCATTAACGCTTAGCAGCGAATCAAACAAGCTCGCCATGTCATGCACCGTAAAATCACACTCAGCAAACTGTAAGGCATTTGCAGCATCCCAGTGGAACATTGCTTGTTCATATTGTTTGCAGTGTTTGGCAATTAAGCCTAGCGCATAATGTAATCGAATACTCGCGCTGTGCTGAGGCTGTTCAGCCACTAAGAGTTGTGCTCGTGCAAGGTGAGAGGGCTGTAATAATTCAGTGTTAATTTTGGCTGCATCCAAGCAAGCAAACGCAAATAGCTCAGGGTTAGATGACGCTAACAAGTTGTTTAACAATGACGTTGCCTCCGTTATATCTCCCATAATTAAATACTGCTGAGTTAACGCATACTGTATTGACTCATCTGCAGGGCATTGTTGCTTTGCATATTCCAACACCGTTAACGCATCTGTTTCACTAAATACTTGATTAAACGCATTAGCAAGGCCAAGTAACGGAGCAGGTTGTTGCGGTAAAAATTGACAAGCACGTTGTAAATATTTAATAGCAGTTGGCCAGTCTTGTCGTAATTGGGCGATATAGCCTAAACCATACAAAGCTTTACCGTTAGCAGGTTGTGCTTGTAATACTTGTAGGTAGCACTGTTGGGCAGCAGTTAAGTTGTGTTGTTGAATATTCTGCGCGGCTTGCTCTAAAATAGTCATAAAAAATTTCCAAAAAAAAAGGCCACTTATTGCTAAGTGACCTTACGCTGTTTAGCGACAATTGCAATTCACAATTGATATAAACGCTTATATAACCAATAACTTAGAAGTTATAAGCTAGTTTTGCATATGCTAGGCGACCATTAAAACCGTATGGAGATGTTTCATAATAAACACCACCCCAGTTGTTATTTGGAATGCCTTGTGCAGCAGGGATATTAATACGCTCAGCTTCTTTATTAAGTAAGTTTTGTGCACCAACAGTCAATACAACATTGTCTGTAAAGTTATAGCTTACTTCGGCATCAACGGTAAACGCTGAAGATGCAGTGATAGCAGTCGCGTCATAATCAACGTGAACACCTTGGTATTCGCCGTAATAGTTAACACGAGTAAATGCACTGACATTTTCCCAAGACTGTGCCCACGTTAATGTTGAACGGTGATTCGGTAAATCTTCTTCAAGACGTTTAACTTTGAACGCACCAGTGATATCTGAGAAACGATCCACTTTGGTTTCATTCCAGTTATACGCTAAGCTAAAGGTCGCATCACCATCTAACAAATCAGTACTGTAGTTAGCAACAACATCAAGACCTTGAGTTGTGGTATCAAAATCGTTAGTGAAGAAGCTGACTTGCTGTAAGCTATCAACGTTAGGTACACCAGCTGCGCGAAGTACATCTTTGTCGCCAGCAGTTAAGTTGATTTTATCAGACTGAGAAATACGGTCAGTTACTTCAATGTTGTAATAATCGACTGTTAAGAAGATATCACCGTCAGAGTAAACAGCACCAAGCGTATAGCTTTGTGATTCTTCAGGCTGTAGCTCGCTACCACCTAGCTGAACCGAGATTGGGTTAGTCGGTGGCAATAATGCCGAATCAACTAATACACCGCCATCTAAGTTAGTTTGTACGTTAGACACGTTAGCTTGGCCAACAGTCGGAGCGCGGAAACCAGAAGAGATTGAGCTACGGAACGATAGATCGTCTGTCGCGTTATATTGCGCAGAGATTTTATAGTTAGTTGTCGAACCAAATGAATCATAGTTTTCGAAGCGAAGTGCCGCGCCAACTAATAAATCTTCAGTAACGGGTAATTCAGCATCGATGTACGCTGCAGCGTTACGACGAGTGAAGACACCAGCAGCAGCAGGTTGGAAACCTGGGAAGCCGTTAGAACCGATACCAAAACCTTGAGACGTTAATGGACCTACTGCAAATGATGCAACATCACCAGCAACCACTTCAAACGACTCTTCATGCCATTCTAAACCAGCTGCTAAGTTAACATCATCATATAAACCAGCATCAACAGATTTAACGAAATCAGCGTTGAAGTTTTTCTCTAGTTGGATGTATTTACCTGGTGCAAAATCACGAGGTGTATCTGGACCTAAAGAAGCATTGATCGTGTTAAAGATCAAGAACGACGATTCACTACGACCCACAGAACCAGAGAAATCATACAAGATGCCAGCTAACGCACCATCTGTGAATTCACCTTTAGTACCGATAGTCAAAGATGTATCAGTGATGTTACCACCAAAGTTTGGCGTGAAACCATCTGGGATCATTTCGTTGAATGCAAAACAGTTAGGATCGTTTGCAACACCAGCAATATAATCTGCTTGCTGTGTAACGTTACCTGTGGTGATTGGAATAGTTGGGCAGCTGATGCCATCACCTAAACCAAGACCTGCGTTGACTTGGCCAACTGGACCCGGTGTTAAATCACCCACTAATAACGTAGAACCGCCATCAAGTGAATAAACTGTACCACGCGTATGCGGGTTACGATAATAGAAACCACCACGAACGTCACGCTCAGAGTAGTTACCAAACATATATGCTTCGCTGTCGTTACCTAAATCAAGACCAACGTTACCAAAGATAGTAATGTCATCATTTACTTCAGGTGAACCCCAGATTTGAGCAGGGTTAGGTACATTTAAACCGTTTTGGTTGAAAGCCGCCGCATCTGGACGCTGAACTGAACGGCTTGTCGCATCAGCATTTTTATACTGGAATGATAAGTTAGCAAAACCATTATCTGTTAATGGCATACCAATGTTACCACCCACTTCAGTCATGTTTTCGCCTTCGTCAGTGTACTGACCTTGCTTCACATAAATAGTGCCGCCGTCAGAATCATCTTTTAAGACAAAGTTCATTACACCAGCAATAGCATCAGAACCATACTGTGCAGCAGCACCGTCACGTAGTACTTCTACTTGCTTCATTGCAACACTTGGGATCACTGAGATATCAGGACCTTGTGCACCATCATTAATACCACCGCCTAAGAAAGCGATAACAGATGAACGGTGACGACGCTTACCATTTAATAGGATAAGGGTTGAATCAGAAGGCAAACCACGCAGGTTAGCAGGACGTACTAATGACGCCGCATCTGAAATAGGGTTAGAGTGAACATTTAAAGATGGTACCGCACCTTTAAGGATTTCTAACATATCAGTGTTACCTGATTTTGCTAGTTCATCACCACCAATGATGTCGATAGGAACCGGTGATTCAGCAACTGAACGAGGTGCTGCACGGCTACCGACAACGGCGATTTTTTCAATATTTTTGATTTCTGCGTTAGCGTCTTGTGCTAACACTGGCATTGCTAAAGATGCAGTAGCGGCTGTAGAAGCAACTAACGCAATCTTAACTGCTCTTGAAACAGAGTTTAGATTATTTTTCATTTGAGTGTTTTATAAACTGTAGAGTGCGATCAAACAATCTAACAGCTTAATCCCTTATAGTAGTTTATGTGAGTGTCTCATTATAATTATGAGTTATGGTGTCAAATTACTCGATTTGACACGAGACAGGTTATACCAGATGAAAAAAAAATACCAGTGTAATCATTAAATAGCCATAATATTTCGCCTTTAGTATGATAAAAAATTTCTGTATTAGTTGCTATGCAAGGTTTTTATCCTAGACTCGGTGTTTTTTACAATGAGTATAAATGTTTTAAACACAATCTTTTATTCCGTTGTATTAAAATGTATATTGTGGGGAACAAATAACGTTTGTTTACTTAACAAGGAAATTTTATGTCTACAATTCGTAATATTATGATTGCTTCAACTTGTGCTTTATTAGTTAGTACACCTGTTGCTGCACAAATGTCAGAAAAACAAGCCAGCAATGCAGTTGAATTTCGTCAGTCGATTTTTCAATTGGTAAAAAGTAATATTGGTCCGTTAGGTGCTATGGCTAAAGGTAAAGCACCCATTGATGAAGCGGTGATTGCCAAAAACGCGATGCGTATGGAACAGTTATCTCTCATGATTAGTGATTATTTTGTTGCTGATACCCGAGGAAGTGGGGTTAAGACTCATGCTTTAGATAAAGTATGGGAAAACACTGCGGATTTTGCACAAAAAACAAAAGACCTCACACAAGCAACTCAAGCGTTGCAGGCGATTATTGCCAATAAAGATACCGCGAACTATGGTAAAGGTATAGCTGCAGTAGGCGCAACATGTAAAGCTTGTCACGATGATTATAAAGCTGATTAATAAAAATCAGCTTCGACACCTAGCCAGCCTGGTAAGTGATTAACCAATAACCATACGCTTATGATACTGACAGCAATACACAACCATGCCCGTATGTGCAACTGTACAGCGGGTAATGGTTGGAATGGATTGGTTAGAGGTTTATTACCTGTCACCATTGCTTTGACGATAAAAGGTTCATGTTTAAAGCGATGGTAAATGACGGCAAAAATATGTATTACTATTAATAGCAATATCCCAGTAAACGCAATTTCATGCAGTTCAGCAATAAGTGACGTTGTGCTGGCAGATAACCAATTATACAAAGGTCCGGTAAAGAAAATTTCATCTTCCATAAAAAAACCGGATGCAGCTTGTAGTGTAATCAACACAATAAAAGCGAGAACAGCGAGTGCACCTAAAGGATTGTGTGACACAAATATTGCTTTATTAGATTTAGTTATATAACCGCTTAGTGTTGTCCAAGATGGCACAAAACGCGTAAACCTGACTGCTTCAGGACCAATCAAGCCCCAACAGATCCTAAAAATCATCATCCCTAATAAGGTATAGCCGATCAAAGCATGATTTTGCATTTGGTCATCTAATACCTCACCGCTTAACCATTGAAAGAAAATTCCTAACACGAGCAACCAATGCCATAACCTTGTATAAATATCCCAGACTTTCATTTACATCCACGCTTTTGCTTCTGACTCTACTTTGTATAATACATAATTATAAACTCGTTTAGCATGATCTTCATCAATCATTGGTATTGTGTAGCTGCCAGAGGCTAGATATATTTTGAGTGATACTAGTTTGTTTTTGCGCATAAATAAACTTTGCGAGTACGTAATACGTTGAATCTTAGTAATGGGTAAACAGTAGCGATCACGTCCGAGTAAGCCTTTGCGAATGTAGATATAAGCATCATTATACTGATAGCCCCAACGACACCAACGACCGTAAACGATAGCAGTTAATAACCCCGAGATAACGAGCACCACCCATGCGGACAAGCCTTCATTATGGTATGCAATATAACTGAGTATCCCAGTAATAGGCACAACAAAAAAGCTGATGTAGCGTATGATAAAGCGTGTCGATATTGCCTTGAAAGCTACTTCATGTAATCCATGTTCTGGGAAAACATGCGCGATAATATCCCGACATTCATAGGCAAACACCGATGGCACAATAAGTTTGTTTGTACCCGATTGTGAGACGTTAGCATTGGCAATTTGGGCATTGAGCTGATCTAGTCGTAGGTTGATCCGTCCAAATAGAATATCCAAAAAGTCTTGCTTCATAATGGCAATTTGAATCCGTGAAAATGGGACGCTAACTTCATGCTTGGTGATGAGTCCACTGCGTCGAATGTATTTGTCTTCAGTACGGGAAAGGGTATAACCATAAAACATAATAATGGCACCAATGATCGATAAAATGGTCATTATTCCGATGACAAGCAAAAACAGCGAAATAGCATAAATACTAATTTGCCACATAGGATCATTATCAATATGAGATTGAATATCGACGCCGAATCCTTCTAATTTATCGCCAAAAAATTCAAAGATATCGTTCACAAAAGGCGCTGCTGCAGCCAATATTATATAAATGCGATTTGACGTGATGCCGTGTAATACCAGATCACCAATGCTACGGGTGTTCTCAACCGTTTCTACCGACGCGTTTGAGTTAGCACTTTGACTGTTTGTCGGATTACCATCTTCATCAAACGAGGTACTCTCGACGTCTGTCATAGGATTGGCAGGTTTAAACGCGTTAATTTCTTGCTGAAGTTCTTTAGCAAATGCCAAGGGCAGCGCGATTAAGCGAGCTTCTTGATTAAGAGAGCCGCCAGAATCAAATGCCATACTTGAATAATCAAATAGTCGATAATAGAACGGTTGTTCAATTTTGACGTTTTGGATACGGTTAAAGGGTAGGTTGACGTGCTTTTTAGCGAATATGCCACTTTTGACTTCTACGGTACCATCAGATAAACGATAGCGAAAAACAAAAAACGACCAAATTGCAAAAATGGTAATCAAGGTAATGATCAAGCCAATGATGCCTGCAGCAATCCAAGGGTTAGCTTTGATTTCATCCCAGAGTACGATAAACATAGGCAACATGTAGAAAATGTTGTTGAGCAAACCTAAAAAGAGTTTTTCGATAAAATACAAAATCGCCAAAGGGGATACACGATGCCAAGAATTATCATCAACGTCGATATCACTCATAGGCTGCTGTTTAGCCGACGACTGGGTGATATTATCCATGATGTTGCATGTCCTTATGCGCTAAAATTTCATTTCTAATGGAATTAGCTAAGGTTAAATCTAAACCAGGTATTTCAAATGTTTGGGCAATATCACCTGCACTGTAAACATGCAATTTGGCTAAATTGACTTTACGATCAATTGGACCACGTTTAACCTCTATATGCTGAATTCGGCAAATTGGCTGAGTAATCACTTTTCTAAAAATCAGTCCTTTAAAAAGGGTGATATCTTGCTCACGGACACAATATCCTTTGGCTTTTTCTGCAAAGTAACCATAGCCAATAAGTAATAGGAAGAAAGTAGTGACACCGCTAGCGATATACACGGCAATAGTTCGTCCCTCATCAGGCATCGGCCATATTGGTTGAAATATCGCGACTAACGCGACTGAAATAATGATCAACAAGGTCACAATTGATACCGCGGTATTAACCATCGCATAATGCTCAGCTAATGGCGTAGCTTCAGGTGATTGGATTCGGGAATCATCGAAGTGTAAGATGTGATTGCTAAATGTGTTTTCCATTATGTATTTACCAAATTGTAATTTGAACTGTTCTAAATTATTGAAAATGGTACTATGGCACAAATTAAAATTGATTGAGAATACTTGTCTCAATTAAATTGTAAATATATGTATAGTAGGATAAATAATGTTACCGATCAGTATTTTAGGTGCAAGCGGGCGGATGGGGCGTAACCTTATCGAGGCGGTGGTTAATGACGCACAAACACAGTTACACAGTGCAACAGTCAGGTCATCATCAAGTATGTTGGACGTTGACGCTGGTGAGCTTGCAGGAACAGGTAAACTAGGTATTGCGTTGCAAACACAAGCGGAAGTTGAACTAGAGCAATGTGCGGTCATTATCGATTTCACTTTGCCAGAGGCGGTTGCGGCAAACCTTGAATGGGCTATTACGCACAACACACCCATAGTGATAGGTACGACGGGTTTAAATGCACAGCAGTTAGCTACATTGCATGCTGCTGCCAAGCATATTCCGATTGTTTTTGCTGCAAATTACAGTGTTGGTGTGAATTTGCTGATTAAATTATCACAACAAGCCGCTAAAATTATGGGGGATACTGCTGATATCGAAATTATCGAGACGCATCATCGCCATAAAATCGATGCACCTTCAGGCACTGCGCTGGCATTAGGCGAAGGCATTGCTAAAACATTGCACCGCGATTTAGCTAAAGATGCCGTTTATGGAAGAGAAGGCCATACTGGAGAGCGTCCACAGCAACAAATAGGCTTTGCGACTGTGCGTGGCGGGGATGTAGTGGGGGATCACACCGTGTTATTTGCTGAATTAGGCGAGCGAATTGAATTAACGCACAAAGCTTCAAGTCGAATGACGTTTGCTAAAGGCGCGGTTAGAGCGGCTAAATGGTTGATAAACAAACCAGCAGGGCTATATTCAATGATGGATGTCTTGTCATTGAACGATTTGTAAGATATTTATAGACTCTAAAATAGATAGTTAACTGATCTAAAATAGTGTGTTTTTTTAATGTAAAGTATCTATTTTGTCGGTCTTAACTAGAAATAAGTGATAAATGGGTGTTTTTAATCTTTTTGTAGTTTTATCTGGACGGATTTAAAGTAAAACTATATACTCTTTTTAATTTGCCTGATGTAAGTAATGCTTATTCACGGACAGGAAAAAGCTTTCAGCGCAAAGAACTGTAGACGGGATGTACACACAGTGTATAAGCATCCCGTTTTTTGTACGTGTAATTTATGATTACACCTAGTTTTCCTACCTGGAGGTTGACTTGGCTCATTCTGCCCTATTGGTGTTAGAAGATGGTTCTGTCTTTAATGGTACTGCATTTGGTACTGAAGGTTTCGCTGTTGGTGAAGTAGTATTTAATACTTCAATGACTGGCTATCAAGAGATCCTTACTGATCCATCCTACGCTGAACAAATTATTACCCTAACATATCCACACATTGGCAATACCGGCACTAATTCTGAAGATGTTGAATCAAATCAAATCTTTGCTAAAGGATTAGTTATCCGCGATTTACCCNNTCATTGCTAGTAATTTTAGAAACGAACAAACATTATCTGATTACTTAAAAGCACATCATATTTTAGGTATTGCGGATATTGATACGCGCCGTTTAACGCGTGTACTTCGTGAAAAAGGCGCTCAAAATGGCTGTATTGTTGCCGGTGATGCATTAACCGAAGCTCAAGCATTAGCTAAAGCACAAGAATTTGGCGGGTTGAAAGGCTTAGATTTAGCCAAAGAAGTGACCTGTAAAGATATCCATGAATGGAATGATAGCACTTGGGTGTTGGGCGAAGGTTATCGCA
>DBBN01000099.1 GCA_002292215.1 Glaciecola sp. UBA983
GTATGGCTGCATACCCAATAATAAACTTAGGAAAACCGAGGCCCTTTCAAAGGACACGGAAAAGTACACGAAAAAGGATATGTAAAAATACACGCAACGGGTCATGATTTTCATAGGGAAATAAAAGGTAGGCCTGACTTAATCTGCAGAGATGTGACTGGTCAAAAACTAAATAGATGTCATGAGGCATGACATCTATCATTACTGTGTATTACAAATAGACACTTAACGCTTCACTATCACCAATGAACTCACCACCAATAAATATTTGTGGCACAGTATCGCGACCTGTGATTGCTTTGAGTGAGGTTAAAGATGCATCTTTTCCTAGTATAATCTCTTCATAATCATATCCAGCTGCACTGAGTTCCGCTTTAGCTTTAATACAGAACGGACAGTTAGGTTTAGTGAAAATACTTACTTCTTGTGGTGCTTTAGCTTCAGGATCTAAGTACCTCAACATTGTGTCAGCGTCAGATACTTCAAATGGGTCACCTGGTAAGTCAGGCTCAATAAACATCTTTTCAATGATCCCGTTATTTACCAGCATTGAATAGCGCCAGCTACGCTTGCCGAAACCGATTGCAGATTTATCGACGAGTAAGCCCATTTTTTCTGTAAATTCTCCATTACCATCGGGCACAACTGTAATATTTTGTGCTTCTTGATCTGCAAGCCAAGAGTTCATTACAAATGTATCATTAACGGAAATACAAACAATGTCATCGACGCCATGTTTGGCAAATGTCTTTGCTAATTGATTATAACGTGGCAAGTGTGTGGAAGAACATGTTGGCGTAAATGCGCCTGGTAATGAAAAAACGACAACTTTTTTGCGACTGAATAACCCTTTTGTATCTAACGTTTGCCATTCATCGCCTACCCGCACAGGCCAAGTGACATTTGGTACTGATGTGCCTGTTTTGTCTATAAAATTTGGATTGGTTAGCATAATATTTCCTAATTAATGATAGTGAAGAGGCTCTAATATACGATTAGAATTTTAAACAGGCAATCTAATAAAACAAATTAGATCAATCGGTTAAATTGAAAGCTCATCAATAACAAAAAACTTAAAGATGACAGTGAGTTATTGCCTAATACTACAGTCAAGATAATCGATTACTCGTAGTTTTGTCATGTGTTGGCCTGGCATAAATGTAAATGATGTTTTTTTGTTATTATATAAATATGTTTATTTTTTCTTAATCAATTAAGAAAGATGTTGATTTATACATTTAATTTCATTATTGTTACAACCTAGTAACATAAGTTACGATCTCAACAGGGAATAATAGGACACACACACATATGAAAACTAATAAAATTTTTAAGCCTGCAATAATATCATTAGCTGTTTCAGCTGCGATGTTTTCAGGTAGTGCTTTAGCACAGCAAGCAAACACAAACGAAGTTGCGGATGATGTTGAAGTTATTGCTGTTAGCGGTATTCGTGGTTCACTAATTCGTGCACAAGCGATTAAACAAGATAACAAATCTATCGTAGAAGCTATTTCAGCTGAAGACATCGGTAAATTACCTGATTCATCTATCGCTGAATCATTAGCGCGTCTTCCTGGTCTTGCCGGTGAACGAGTTGGCGGTCGTACTTCTGGTATTTCTGTTCGTGGTTTTAAAGAAGATTTCACTGGTACTACACTAAACGGTCGTGAATTGATCGGTATTGGTGATAACCGTGGTGTTGAATATGATCTTTATCCTTCTGAGATCATGACTGGTGCGACAATTTATAAAACGACTGATGCGTCGTTAACGACTCAAGGTATCGGTGGTACAGTCGATTTACAAACAGTTCGTCCTTTATCTGCAAAACGTACTTTAACGATCAATGGTAGTTATGAGCAAGCAGGTAATGAATCTGACAATCCAGAATTTGACAACACAGGTAAGCGTTTTGCGTTATCGTTCGTTGAAAAATTTGCTGATGATACCATTGGCTTGGCTGTTGCTTATGCAACTGCTGAATCACCAAACAACCAACGTAAATATGGTGTTTGGGGTTACAATGCACAAAATAATGGTGATGATTTCGTACCAGCGGGTCTGGATTTAAATAACCAATCTACATTACTAGACCGTGAAACAATTTCTGCTGTATTACAATTCCAACCAAATGACCAACTAGACATCGTCCTTGACGTGCTAGATATCAGTTATTCTGATTCAGGTGTCTTACGTGGTTTCATCGAACCTTTCTCTTTAGAAGTTGATGCCGATGGTAACCCTGTGTACACAGGTTCAGGAAACAACGTAAGCGGTAATCAAGTTGGTGTTAACCCAGTATTACGTACCGATCCATTACAAAAAGATGGTTCACTTCAAGCATTTGGTTTAAACGTAAACTACGCTATTGATGATACATGGTCTGTAGAAGTTGATTTAGCGTCGAGTGAATCTGCTAAGCGTGATCTTCGTGCAGAATCTTATGCCGGTTTAGCTCGCTCAGGTACCTTAGGTTCTGATGAGTTAGGTACTCGTTCATTCGAAATGAGTGACAATGGTGTATTCTTCACTAGTCAATCTGGACTTGGTGCTTTTGCCGATGCAAATGCGTTACAATTAACTGGCCCGCAAGTTTGGGGTGGTGGTATGGCTAATATCGCTGATCAGTTTACATCAACCGTGTTACAAGAAAACGGACAGCCGTTCAGTTTCTTGAATGCGCAAGATGGTTTCATGAACTATGCTGATTTTGCTGAAGAATTAACTACAGCAAAAATTCAAATTCAAGCTGAGCTTGATGGTGGTTTATTCACAAACGTAGTAACTGGTTTACATATCAGCGACCGTTTTAAAGAAAAAATCAACAAAGGTTTATTTGCAACTGCATCTTCTTATCCTTTCTCGACGGGTATTCCAAGTGAATATGTCTACGGTCTTGCTGATTTAAGCTGGGCTGGTTTAGGACAGGTTGTCGCGTATGACGGTTTTGCACCTTACTATGATGATACTTATACATTAAATGATGCAGGTCTTCTTGAACCAGACCGTTTAGGTGATACATTTACGGTTGATGAGCGTGTAACGACTTTCTTCGTTAAAGCTGACTATGAAACTGAACTTGGTGATATGCCGGTATTTGGTAATGTGGGCTTACAGTATATTCGTAGTGATCAGTCTTCTTCGGGTTATATCGGTGTTGTTGGTGATAACTTCGCAGTATGTGATGATAACAACGATGGTGAAGTAGACGATAGCTGTAAAATTACAGCAGGCGATAAGTATACGCATTTATTACCAAGCTTTAACTTAAGTGCTGAAGTTGCAGATAATCAATTCATTCGCTTAGCTGCTTCTAAAACTATCTCTCGTGCTCGTATTGACCAAATGCGTGCATCTGGTTTTGTTAAATTTGATCAGAACATCGATTTAATCACAATACCAAATACACTTGCAGATGTTGAAGCAAATGGTTCACCTTGGAGCAAAGTAACGGGTAACCCTATGTTACGTCCGTTAGAAGCGAACAACTTTGACGTTGCATACGAAAATTACTTTGAAGATGAAGGTTATGTTTCAGTTGCTGTGTTCTACAAAGATCTTGTTAACTGGACTCGTGATGGTAACGAATATATTGATTTCACAAATGATCCAACGAATGGCGGTGCAAACTACTTCATTCCTGGTTTCCATGATCGTGTAATCGACCAAGATGGTGTTTATGGCCCATTAAATACAGCTTACTCACAAGGTGATTTAGTCACTCCTCCTGATTTTGGTGCATATTCGTTCTTCGAAGATGGCTTAAAAGGCGAAGTTAAAGGTATCGAAGTTACTGCAAACATTCCATTAAACATGTTAGCGGATGAGCTTGACGGATTTGGTGTTGCAGCTTCTGCTACACTAATTGATGCGAAACTAGATAATGGTGCAAGCATTCCTGGTCAGTCTGATAGCGTTTACTCGTTAACAGCTTACTATGAGCGTGATGGATTTGAAGTCCGTGTTGCAGCAACAGATCGTGATGGATTCACTACCTATGAGCGTGGTGGTTCTAACAAGATTGCTGAAGCAAGCCGTGACGGTGTGACGTTGTTAGATGCTCAGATCAGCTATGATTTCTCCGAAGCCGGTATGGAAGCATTGAAAGGTCTTAAAGTATCATTGCAAGGTACAAACTTGACAGATGAAGATGAATCAACACGTGATGGTAACGGTATTGTTACGGTTAATCGCCAGTTTGGTCCTTCTTACTTACTAAACGTTAACTACTCTTTCTATTAAGATATAGTAAACTGTAAAGACCTCATGGCTCAGGCGATGAGGTCTTTTTTTTTGTCTTATTTATTTTTGGCTTCAGATTAGGTAAAGTCAAAAATAAATCACGCATATAAGGTATTTGATACATGCAACAACCAATCAAAAAAGTCGTCATTGCTGGCGGTGGTACTGCTGGCTGGATGACTGCTGCGCTGATGCAAAAAGTCTTACAGGGGCAAATTGAAATCGAGCTGGTTGAATCAGAAGATATCGGAATTGTCGGTGTCGGTGAAGCAACGATCCCACCAATTCAAGTCTTTAATCAATTTTTGGGTGTGGATGAAAAAGAGTTTTTACGCGAAACCAACGGGACAATTAAGCTTGCGATTCAATTTGAAAACTGGCGTGTAAAAGGTGAATCCTATTTACATACATTTGGTGCACCTGGGACTAATTTGGGATTTTGTAATTTTCAGCATTATTGGTTACGTGCTTATAAAGCGGGTTTACAAAAATCCATTTGGGAATATGACTTAAATTACCTATGTAGTGTAGACGGTTCATTTAACAAAATTAATACGCAAAACCCCATGTTTGATATGCCTTATGCTTATCACTTTGATTCGTCTTTATATGGTAAATATTTACGTAAAATTGCTGAAAAAGGCGGTGTTATTCGTACTGAAGGGATTATTGAGCATGTTCAACAGGATCCAATTTATGGAAATATTACGGGCTTACAGTTAAAAAGTGGTAAGCAAATTCAAGGTGATTTATTTATTGATTGTACGGGCTCTCGAGCTATTTTATCCCAACAAACATTAGGTGTAAAATATGAAGATTGGTCGCACTGGTTAGCGGCTGATAGTGCATTGGCCGTGCAAACTAATCGTTTTGAAAAGACCCTACCCTATACCCGCAGTATCGCGCATGACAAAGGCTGGCAATGGCGGATACCATTAACCAATCGCAACGGTAACGGCATTGTGTTCTCATCAAAATATATGACAGATGAAGAAGCACATGATCGCCTGATTAATAATTTAGGGTCAGATCCAATTAATGACGTACGTAAAATATCGTTTAGAACGGGTCGAACAAAAGAACAATGGCATAAAAACGTGATCAGTATTGGCTTGGCGAGTGGATTTTTAGAGCCATTAGAATCAACCAGTATTCATTTAATCCAATCGGCGATTGTGCGATTACTTAAATTATTTCCACATAACGGTATTCAACAATCAGCTGTCGATTTATATAATGCCGAATCTAAGACGGAATATGAAACTATTCGAGATTTTATTATTTTGCATTATCACGTTAATGAACGAACTGATTCTGATTTTTGGCAAGATATGCGAAATTTACCTTTACCGGATCGGTTAGCACAAAAAATCCAAGTATTTAGTGATGTGGGTGAGATCTTTAATGATCAGCATGATATTTTCCGTGATGCGTCTTGGTTACAAGTGATGCTCGGCCAAGGGATCATGCCAAAAGATTATCATCCTGCAGCAAATCAAATGAGCGAAGCTCAGTTAACTGACACCTTGGACAAAGTTTTTGCAGCAAAACGTCAACCGTTGGTAAAAATGTTACCGCATGATGACTTTTTAGCACATTATTTAAAAGTGTAGCAGGGGATGGTTTTGTTAGGAAAAAGATTATGAATCCGCAACGCATTGTTATTTTAGGAGGTGGAACAGCTGGCTGGATGGCGGCAAACCTGTTAGCGCATCGCTGGAGGGAACACCCAATTCATATCACCGTAGTCGAATCACCTGACATTGGTATTATCGGTGTAGGGGAAGGCTCAACACCGAGTTTGAAACGTTTTTTTGCAGACTTAAATATTCCTGAGTCAGATTGGATGGAACGATGCAAAGCGACATATAAAGTGAATATAGAATTTGCAGGTTGGAGTCCTAATTCACAAAATGCCAGTTATAGTCACCCATTTATTTCGCAATTAGACACCTTTAGTGAGCGTCCTTTTCAGGTTAATTGCTATACCCGCCGTTTGGGTTTGGATGTTGAAACGACACCAGAAAAATTTCTGTTTAATGGTTGGCTTGCTAAGCATAACAAACATCCTATTGCTCCTGATCATTTTCCCTTTAATGTTGAATACGGCTATCATTTTGATTCGGGTTTACTGGGACAATTTTTAGCGGATCACGCACAACAACTTGGTGTTGAGCATAAGCAAAGAACGATTGAACATGTCCAACAACACCCCGATGACAGTATTGCGGCATTAGTCTGCGATAATGGTGAAGTGATACCCGCTGATTTATTTTTTGATTGTACGGGATTTAGGTCTGTGCTGTTACAACAAACATTGGGCGTCAAATTTAATACGTTCAAAGATAATTTATATAATGATGCTGCTGTTGTTTTTCCTACTGCGGTAGATCAAAACCAACCAGTAGAAACACAAGCGACCGCCTTATCTAATGGCTGGGCGTGGCGGATTCCGTTAACCCACCGCACTGGGAATGGTTACGTTTTCAGTCAAGATTTTATCTCGGCAGACCATGCAGAAACGGAGTTTCGTGCGCATTTAGGTTTGCTTGATAGTGATATAGAAGCTCGTCATTTACAAATGAATGTAGGTCAAGTTAGTCAACACTGGTACAAAAACTGTGTTGGATTAGGTTTATCACAAGGATTTATTGAACCGTTAGAAGCGACAGCGTTGCATTTGGTACAAACTTCGGTTGAACGCTTTATTGAAGAATACGAAGCGGGGCATTTTTCGAATAAGCGCCAAGATAATTACAATAATATTATCAATGAAAACTTTGAACGGGTACGTGATTACATCGTCGCTCACTATAAGCTCAATACTCGAGATGACTCTGAATATTGGCGTGCTAATCGTAATAATGAGCATATATCCAAGCCTTTACTAGAGTTACTTGATGTCTGGTTTAGGCGTGGTGATTTAACACAACACCTTAAAGAAAACGGACATGCGTCGCATTTTAGCGCGACCTCATGGCATTGCCTTTTATCTGGATATGGTGCTTATCCGCCATTGTCCGTCAATCAACCTGGTACAGGAGATCTGTATTCTGATAATCAACTTGATGCTTTTTTTAAAGGGTGTCTAATGAATTTTAAATCTTCGCGTGTGTAAGGCCTGATATGTATTCTACTCCTCCTGCCGTTGGTCATGTTCAGCACATAACTGAAAATGTATTATGGTGTCGGATGCCGTTACCTTTGGCACTAGATCATATTAACGTCTATCTAGTTAGGGATAATCATGGCTGGGCAATTATTGATTGTGGGATGGCAACGAGTGAGACGATTGCGGCATGGACATCGATTATTGAGCAATTAGACGGGCCGATTACGCGAGTCATTGTTACGCACATGCATCCTGATCATATCGGGTGCGCTGGCTATTTGACACAAACCTATCGCGTCGATTTGTACATGGCACAGACCGAGTATTATGCTGCGAGAGCATTATACGCCGGCAATCAAGGTGCGGATAATTGGCAGGATCGTCGCTATTATCGAGCAGCAGGCTTTTCCCCTGAACAGGTTACTCTGTTTACTCAAGGGAAAGGAGGATTTGGCAAGGTTGTCTCTCCGCTACCTTTGAGCTTTGTTCGATTAGTACCCGGTGAAACTTTACTTATAGGCCAATCTTCATGGCAATTAATACTTGGACTTGGTCATTCTCCAGAGCATATTAGCTTATTTAACCCTGAATTTGATATATGTATTGGGGGGGATCAAGTGTTACCCAAAATCACACCCAATATAGGTGCTTATAGTACTCAACCTCAATCTAATCCTTTATATTATTACTTACACACGTTAGAACAATTTGCACAGTTACCACAATCGACGTTACTGTTGCCATCGCACAAAAATCCGATTAGGGATATTCCTAACAGGGTAGCTGAGATTATTCATCATCATCACATCCATCTTGATAACTTAATGCAAGCTTGTCTTTCTCAACAAACCGTGGTGAGTTTATTACCCGTTATGTTTCAACGCCAATTAGGCAAACATCAAATGTTCTTTGCTGTTGCAGAATGCCTAGCGCACCTAAATTACTTACTTGAGCAAGATAAGTTAACTTGCGTAAAAGATAATTATGGAGTCAATCAATATCAAACTAAGCCTTAAGTAATACTTGTAGAGTGTCGATAGTATTTGTTATCAGATTCGTAAAAAGATGTAGTACATCAACCCATGAATCAGACAGTCTATAGCAATTACTAATTACAAACTAAGGTGTTTATTATGCGATTGAATGAACCAGTGACTCAACGTGAGTATCGATTTGAGCATACTGAGAGACTCATCTCAGCGACAGATAAGCATGGAAGAATTACTCACTGCAATGATGCATTTCAACGAGTCAGCGGCTATGAAAGAGAAGATTTAATTGGTCAACCGCATAATTTAATTCGTCATCCTGATATGCCTTCTCCGGTATTTAAAGAAATGTGGGATACGTTAAAAGCTGGAAAAATTTGGATGGGATTGGTGAAAAATCGTCGGGCTGATGGCGATCATTATTGGGTGTCTGCTTTTGTCACTCCAGTTCATGAAAACGGAACATTAATTGGTTACGAATCGGTACGAGTTACTGCTACCGAAGATGAAAAAAAACGAGCCACAGAAATATACGCCAAACTTCGAGCAGGCAAGCCCGCTATTAGCTTTACCCAAAAATGTTTAAATTTTATGAGTAGTTACCTGCCTTTTTTACTTATTGGTGGAACAGCATTAGGTATTGACCTGTTCTTTGGCCAATTTTTGCTTGGATTAATGGCATTTGGTGCTGTTGTTTTATCCGGTGTATTTTCTAATATTAAACGTGAAAAAGAATGGCAAGAAATAATTGATCAAAGTCCGGATTCTTATAGCAATGAATTAGTCGCTCAGACATATTTCCCTGATTCAGGTAAAAAAGCACGGGCTAAATTAGTCTTATTGTGTGAATTATCACGCTGTCGTACAGCCTTAGCTCGGATCTCTGATGCGGCTCAAGAGCTTGATAATATTGCCGACTCTACTCAACTTCAAGCCGAAGTAACAAGCTCGGCAGCTGTGCAACAAAATCAAAGCACACAACAAATTGCTTCAGCAATTACGCAAATGAGTGCAGCCATCCAAGAAGTTGCTGAGCGCGTGGAATCTAACGCGCAAAATTCCAAACAAGCGTATCAAAATGTTAATTCTGGTAATGATCGTGCTAAAGAAGCATTAGATACAATTAATTTATTGAATGATGCGGTAGAATCAATTACTTCTACTGTCGGTGAGCTGGCCGAATCAACGGGTCAAATAGGTCAAGCAGCGAATATTATTTCTACTATTGCTGAACAAACTAATTTATTAGCACTTAACGCAGCCATTGAAGCTGCACGTGCTGGTGAACAAGGGCGAGGCTTTAGCGTTGTTGCTGATGAGGTTCGGTCTTTAGCATTAAAGACACATGAATCCACGGATCATATTCATCAAATTATTCAGACGTTAACCAGTCGCTCTGAACGCGCAGTTTCGGTGTCTCGAGATGGTAAAGCTTCAGCTGAACAAGGTGTCGCTATAGTCGAAAAAACGCGTGATGCATTAGCGGAAATAAACCAAGCAGTGAGTATGATTTCAAATATGACGATTGAGATGTCATCCTCGGTCGAAGAGCAAAGTAATGTTGCTGAACATATCAATGAACAGATCGTAGGGATAGCTGATGGTGCAATGGAAACTAAAAGTGCATCAGAAAAAGCCTTAGCAGCAAGTAAGACATTAAAAGAAACCATTACGATGGTTAATTCTGTTATCGACCGTTTTCAAACTTCAGGGAAAACATCAATTAACTAATCAATATGTTATATCTCTATGTAAGTGATTTCTCACCTGCATAGAGACTTCTAGTAACAATTAACATAGTTTTAATTCAACCTTTTCTCGATTATTGTCTATATTTACTACATAGATCTAATTAGAGTCAGTAATGTGAACCCAAATCGTAGTATTACTATATTCGTTTTTTTGTTTTTTCTAGTGTGTTCAATTTCAGCACTTTTTATTTATTTTGAATTACAAAGCAAATTAACTAACATTGAAAATCAGATAGAGTTGCACAACGAAGTGTTTGTGCAACTGCAAAGTGATCTTATTCATATCCAAGGTTCACTCGGGTTTGGTGGTCTAACTAGTCACCTCAAAAACTTTCAAATCAATCAACAAATCACCGATCTATTTAAAGCTCAATCAGCCTTGCTTGATGCTAAACAATACCTTTCAGCAATCCGTGTGCGGCTAGATTCTAATGTAAAGTATGAAAGCTATTTGGTGGATTTGGAAACCGTGTTAAACATCTATGAAGCTCAATTTGCAACATTAAACAGAATCACTGATGTTGAAAAACTATTGGTAATCGAGGACATGCAAACGATTGATGATGATGTTGCGATTGATGCAATTGCGGGTTTAGAGTTGGCGTTTGTTGATACTCTGAATACACAAAACGCAGCAAATCATGCTGCAGTTAAGAGCTTATCCAATTTCTTATCGACTATTTTAGGTGTCTTTTTACCTTTACTCATTTCTGTAGGTTGTGTTTTTATCTTTATTTATTTAAAAGTAAATGATTATTACACTGAATTAACGGCTGTTATGCGGGGCTCCAATGACGCAATAATAGTGTCAAACGAAGATGGTAAAATTGTGCGTTTTAATAAAGTCGCGCAAACGTTGTTTGGTTATACTCACAAAGAATTTGGTGAGCTCTATATTGAAGATTTAGTAAATCCAAATGAGAAAGCCCATCATAAAAACCTACGCTCCGGTTATATCGTCAATGTGTTAAAACCCAAGTTTGATAAAAACATCAAAGGCGACAACGTGTTAGTAAAGATGAATCATGGTTCATTTTTAGGAGCAAAAAAATCTGGCGAGCTAATACCGATCAATATTAACTTAACCGGTTATAAAATTAACGGAAAGATCCATCTATTAGCGTCTCTTAAAGACCAAACTTACATTCGTAAATTGGAATACAAAACCCAAATAGAGCCGTTTACCAATTTAGCGAATAAAGAAACAATCAAGCAATCGTTAAGTACTGAAATAGAACGCTCACGTCGCCATGAACATTCACTATCGATTATCTTTATTGATATTGATCACTTTAAGACCATTAACGATAAGCACGGTCACCAAATCGGTGATGAGGTTATCAAAGCCTTATCTGACTGTATAGCAGAACGGGTTCGGGATTCAGATGTGTTGGGACGTTTTGGTGGTGATGAATTTATCATTATTTGTCCAGAATGTACCGGTTATCAAGCGGCAGTCATTGCTGAGCAAATCCGGAAAAATATCAGCAAACTAAACATCCATGATTTAGACATTACCATTTCGCTTGGTATCACCGAGTGTCAAAATCAAGATACGGTGAAGACATTGCTCGGTCGTGCCGATCGAGCGCTATACGAAGCCAAAGAAAA